>NZ_RMVK01000007.1:0-126789 GCF_003942875.1 Streptococcus oralis
TCCTCCTTCAGCGTTCTACTTGCATGTATTAGGCACGCCGCCAGCGTTCGTCCTGAGCCAGGATCAAACTCTCATTAAAAGTTTGAGTTCTCACTCATTTCTGTCACTGACAGATTTATTGTTTTTTCATTGTTCAGTACTATAACTTCAGTTATAGTGCCCTGCACATTGGTTCGTCTTGTTCAGTTTTCAAAGGTCTTTGTCACTCATTCTCTCTCAAGCGACAACTATATTAGTATATCACAGCTACCTGTCTCTGTCAACAGATTTTTTAAACTTTTTTCAAGTTTTTTTAGCCGCAATACACCATAGTCCGTACGGGATTCGAACCCGTGTTACCGCCGTGAAAAGGCGGTGTCTTAACCCCTTGACCAACGGACCTGAGCTTTTCAACTCTTTCTATTATACCTACTTTTCAAACTTTGTCAAGGACTTTTTCCCCTCTTTACCGAAATTCTGAAAAGATAGGGAAAAGAGCCAGTTAAACTGACTCCTTCTATTTAACTTGCCAATTAGTCGCACGTTCCTCTCCCCACCAGTAAGGGATCAATTCGGCAACCTTAATTGTTTTTCTTGTTTCGTAGTTCATCATGAACTCTGCTTCTTTATTTTCAGCATTCAATTCTAAGAGAAATTCTCTGCAAGCGCCACAGGGCATACCTGATTCTTCGCCGTAGGGAGGTTTATCTCGAAAGGCGAGGATTTTCTTAACTTTGGTCTGTCCTGAAAATTGATACATATTGAAGAGAGCCGCTCGTTCTGCACAGAGATGAAAAACGCCACAAGTGCCCTCCATACAAAATCCTGTGAAGATCTGACCATCTTCTGCTTCTACTGCAGCAACAACATGGTTAGCATAAACAAAGTCAGAAACTTCATGAGGATTGTATAAGGCTCGTGCTTCTTTATACATCTTTTCCCATGTATCCATCGGAAGTCCTTTTATTTAGAAATCTCTTTCAGCATGTTTTCAATATGCTGGATTGACTTTTCACGTCCGAGTAAGAAAATGGTGTCTGGTAATTCTGGTCCATGCATTTCACCTGAAACGGCAATACGAATCGGCATGAAGAGGTTTTTCCCTTTAATACCCGTTTCTTTTTGAACTGCTTTGATTTGTGGGAAGATGTTTTCTGTCACAAATTCTTCATCTGTCATTGCTTCTAGTTTCGCTTTGAAGGCTTCTAGAACAACAGGAACGGTTTCTCCTGCCATGACCTCGCGCTCAGCATCTGTCAGCTCTGGGAAATCTGCAAAGAAAAGATCTGTCAGTGGGACGATTTCGTCCACTGACTTCATTTGTGGTTTGTAGAGTTCCACCATTTTTTCAGACTTGTCAGTCAAACGCCCTGCTTCTTCTAAGTAAGGTTTAGCCATTTCAAAGATAGTAGCTAGATCGGCTCTCTTGATGTAGTCGTTGCTCATCCAGTCTAGTTTCTTCTGGTCGAAGGCTGCTGGAGATTTGCTGAGGCGGTTTTCATCAAAGAGTTTAATCAATTCCTCACGAGAGAAAATTTCATCTTCGCCACCTGGATTCCAACCAAGAAGGGCGATAAAGTTAAAGACAGCTTCTGGAAGATAGCCTTTCTTACGGTAATCTTCGATAAATTGAAGGGTATTGGTGTCACGTTTAGACAATTTTTTACCCGTTTCAGAGTTGATGATCAAAGTCATGTGACCAAACTCTGGTGCTTCCCAACCAAGCGCTTCATAGACCATGAGTTGTTTTGGAGTATTAGCAATATGGTCATCACCGCGGATAACGTGAGAGATTTGCATATCGTGGTCATCGATCACAACGGCAAAATTGTATGTTGGGTAACCATCTTTCTTTTGGATAACCCAGTCACCACCGATGTTGCCACCTTCAAACTCGATATCACCTTTGACCATATCATGCCATTTGTAGATACCAGACTCGTTAACAGCCAAACGAACAGTTGGGATGATACCGGCTGCTTCACGTTCTGCGATGTAAGTTGCTTTTTCTTCTTCGCTCATACCAAGGTATTCATTGATGTAACGTGGTGTTTCGCCAGCTGCTTCTTGGCGTTCGCGTTCAGCTGCCAACTCTTCTTCTGTAACGTATGATTTGTAGGCTTTTCCTTCAGCTAGCAATTGATTGATGTATTTTTGATACAAGTCCAAACGCTCTGATTGGCGGTAGTTTTCATGAGTTTCTGGACTTTCATCCCAGTCAATCCCCAACCAGCGAAGATTTTCAAGCTGTGAACGTTCTCCATCCTCAACATGGCGTTTACGGTCAGTATCTTCGATACGGATGATAAAAGTTCCACCATGATGGCGTGCGTAAAGGTAGTTGAATAATGCTGTACGGGCATTTCCGATGTGTAGTAGTCCTGTTGGACTTGGTGCGTAGCGTACGCGGATATCTTTTGACATAGTTTCTCCTATAAAGTCTCTAGGCGTCTGCCTTTTTGCTTTCTATATTATATCACAAGTCTCGCCTGAGTCCAATGTCTACGAATAAAGAGAGTAAAAAGAGTGGGCAAGCCACTCTTTTCTTCTATTATAGACGTGCGTTAAGCTCTTTGCTCAATTCTTCAAATCCTGGTTTTCCAAGAAGGGCAAACATGTTGCGTTTGTAGGCTTCAACACCTGGTTGGTCAAACGGGTTGATGGCATTCAAGTAACCTGAAAGGGCAATTGCTAATTCGAAGAAGTAGATAGTGTAACCAAGAGTGAAGGCATCTTGCTCTGGAAGGGTGACGTACATGTTTGGTACATCACCGTCTGTGTGGGCAAGAAGAACACCGTCAGTTGCTTTTTTGTTTACAAAGTCAACGTCTTTTCCTTGAAGGTAACCAAGTCCGTCAAGGTCTTCTTCCAAAGTAGGAATGATCACGTTCTTACGTGGTTTGTCAACACGGACAACTGTTTCGAACATGATACGAGTTCCTTCTTGGATAAATTGACCAAGTGAGTGCAAGTCAGTTGAGAAGTTTGCTGAAGTTGGGTAGATCCCTTTTTGGTCTTTCCCTTCTGACTCACCAGCCAATTGTTTCCACCATTCTGAGAAGTATTGAAGTGATGGTTCGTAGTTTACCAAGATTTCAGTAGCGTAGCCTTTACGGTAAAGGATGTTACGAACTGCTGCGTATTGGTATGCTTCGTTTTCAGCAATCTTGTCTGAAGTGTAGTCTTTACGAGCTGCATTCGCACCTTCCATGAGGGCTTTGATGTCTGCACCTGATGCTGCGATTGGAAGCAATCCAACTGCTGTCAATACTGAGAAGCGTCCACCGATGTCATCTGGAACCACAAATGTTTCCCAACCGTTGGCATCTGCTTCAACCTTAACAGCACCTTTTTGGCGGTCAGTTGTTGCGTAGATACGTTTGTTAGCTTCTTCTTGTCCGTATTTCTTAACCAAAAGTTCTTTGAAGACACGGAAAGCGATAGCTGGTTCTGTTGTTGTACCTGATTTAGAAATCACGTTTACTGAGAAGTCTTTGTCAGCTACGTACTCTACCAAGTCAGCAAGGTAAGTAGATGAGATTGAGTTTCCAGCGTAAAGGATTTGTGGAGCTTTGCGTTCTTCTTTTGTTTGCAAGTTTGCAAAGTGGTGGTTCAAGAAGTCAATGGCTGCTTTGGCACCAAGGTAAGATCCACCGATACCGATTACAACCAAGACATCGCTATCTGACTTGATTTGCTCAGCAGCTTTCAAGATGCGGTCGAATTCTTCACGGTCATAGTTTTCAGGAAGGTCCAACCAACCTAAAAAGTCGCTACCAGCACCAGTTCCTTTACGGATCAATTCGTCTGCAGCTGTTACTTGTGCTTGCATGTATTCCACTTCATGTGGGGCAACAAATTTGTCTAAAACTTTTGAATAATCAAATTTAATATGTGACATGATAATCCTCCAAAATTTCTTCTTTTCTATCATAACGCTTACCTTCGATTTTTTCAAGCTTTTTTATTGAATTTGCCCAATTTTTATTAGAATTCAAACGTTTGCGTAAATTTGCTAAAATATAAAAAATCTGAAAGGACGAATAAAAACGGCTAGAGACTCTAACCGTTACAATTCATTTAATAAATACTCAAATAATTCTAAATTGCCATCTTCTTCATTGACCAGGAACTCTGGGTGCCACTGTAAACCGATAATACGATGCTCGTCGACAGACTCAATCGCTTCCACTGTCTGATCTCGAGGGTCCACCGCTGTTACACGGAAATTAGGTGCCAGATCTTTGATACTTTGACGATGGACTGAGTTGACCTGACTTTCTCTTCCAAACAACTTAGCCACCACACTCCCTTCTACCGTCTCAATAGAATGAGAGGTCCCAAAAGGCAAGCCTTGCCAGTGACCTTCAACTTCTTGGTGGAGAGTGCCACCAAAAGCAACATTGACCAGCTGAACTCCTCGACAGATTGCCATAATTGGTTTATTCTGACGGAGCGCTTCTTTCAAGAGAGCTAGTTCAAACTCATCGCGTACAAGGTTGTAATCATCACTCTCAATAGTCTTTTTCTCTCCATAAAACTGAGGATGAACATTTTGCCCACCTGTCAAGATGAGTTTGTCAATCATTTCCACATAATCGCGTACAATGGACTCATCCCCTACAGGAATCACTAAAGGGAGACCACCGACTTGACGAATGCTCTCTGCAAATTTACAGGATACAGATGAGTGGATGTTTTTCCCTTCTGCATCTACAGGACATAGATTTGCAGCAACTCCTACAACCGTTCTAGCCATGATGTGTCTCCTTTCGATTTTCTTGCGACAGTCTTATCTTATCACTCCAACCCTTTCCTGTCTAATATGTTTTTTTAAAGACCGTGATAAGTATTTTTTATGGACAAGAAAAAGCTGCCCAAGAGGACAACTTCTTTTTTATTCGAAGACAAATTGATTGTGATACAGTTCCGAGTAGAAACCGCCGAGTTTGAGCAACTCGTGATGATTTCCACGTTCAATGACCTCCCCATCTTTGAGGACAATAATCTGATCGGCATTGAGGATGGTCTTGAGACGATGGGCAATAACAAAACTGGTTCGTCCTGCTACAACTGCCTCCATAGCATGCTGGATTTTGCTTTCTGTTACGGTGTCCACATTGGAAGTCGCTTCATCTAAGATTAGGACTTGAGGATCTGTCATCAAGGTCCGGGCGATGGAAATCAATTGTTTCTGCCCAGTCGAGAAGATGTTTTGCTCATCATCAATAAGGGTATCATACTTGTCAGGCAAGCTTTCAATGTAGTCATGAATATGAGTTGCCTTGGCAGCTGCTTCGACCATTTCCTGACTGGCATCTGGCACACCAAAGCGGATATTGTCCCGAATCGTTCCACTAAACAAGACCGAATCCTGCAAGACAATACCGACCTTACTCCGCAGGCTGTCCAAGTCGTAGTCACGGATGTCTTTGCCATCAAAGCAAATGCTGCCTGCATCCACATCGTAGAAACGATTGATGAGGTTCATGATGGTCGTTTTCCCTGAGCCAGTCGGACCGACAACTGCTATCATCTGCCCCTTAGGAGCTGAAATGCTAACATCTTTTAAAATAGGCTTGTCTGGCACATAAGAGAAATCAATGTGACTGATTTCAACACCTTCTCGCAATTCCGTAAAGGCAGGCGCATTTTGCGGGCGAATCTCTTCTTCTGCATCGAACATTTCTTGGATACGATCCGCCCCAGTAAAGGCCAACTGGAGGCTCCCCCAACTCGCAGCCACCTGGATAATTGGCTGGTAGTACTGCTGAGAAAATTGGGTAAACATGACGATCAAACCTAGGGCTGTCGTTGTTTCGATACTTGGATCGTTCAGCAGGACCGCAGAACCTGCAAAAATAACGATGGCCGTATTGACCAAGCTCATCCCATTCATAACAGGAAAGAGGATACCTGAGAACATTCTCCCTTTAAAGGTCGCCTTGCGCACGCGCTCATTTTGCTCCACAAAGCCTGCTACGATGTCGTCTTGAATTCCTTGTACGATAACAGCTTTCTGCCCAGAAATACTCTCATCCATGTAGGCGTTGAGTTTCCCAACCTCTTTTTGCTGGAGATTAGTGTACTTGCGGGCCATCTTCACGATGAAAACCAACATGAGAAAGGCCACTGGGGTGCTGGCTACTGTTATCAGGGCTAGCGTCACATTTCTTGAAAACATGACAAAAATCAAACCGATGTAAAGAGCAATATTGCTCATAACCTGAACTAGGCTTTCATTGAAGGCTTGAAGGATGTTATCCAAGTCACTCGTGAAGCGAGAAAGAATATCGCCATCCTGATGACGGTCAAAGAAAGAAACCGTCAAACGAGAAAGTTTGCCAAAGAGGCCCTTACGCATCTCATTTGTCGACTCAGCAATCACACGAGTCATCAAGGTCATGTAAATCAAACTGGATACCACTAAGGCGAGAACAACCAGAGCTAGATTCAGCATCAGAGCTGATAAACTCTGCCAAGCTAGTTCGGAAGTCCCATTTTGATAAGCCAGAACTAGGTTAGCGAGCTCCGTCACTGCTTGGCCTGAAAAAACTGGAAAGAGGGCTTGGGCAATCGTCGCAACTGCAACCATCAGAATCACAATGACAAAGGAGAACTTGTAAACTTTAAAATAATTCCAGAAAAATCGAACGGTTTTCATTTTATTCCTCCTTTCCCTTTTGTGTTTCGTAGATTTCGCGGTAGACGGCATTGTTATCTACCAAGTCTGCATGCCGTCCTTCTCCAATCAAACGCCCTTGATCCAAAACCAAAATCTTGTCTGCATGGACGACTGAACTGATCTTTTGAGCGATGATAATGGTTGTTGTCCCTTTCAGATCTTTATTCAAAGCTTCCTGCACGAGTCTCTCTGACTTGGCATCCAAGGCTGAAGTCGAATCGTCAAAAATCAGGATACGGGGATTGCTGACAATCCCACGGGCAATGGACATCCGTTGTTTTTGTCCACCAGAAAAATTGGTGCCTCGTTCTTCGACCTGACTCTCAAATTTGTTTTCCATGCGTCCGATAAATTCACTGGCTTGGGCAATCCGTGCTGCACGTTCCATTTCTGACACGCTGGCATTGCCTTTCCCTTGACGAAGATTATCTGCAATGGTTCCGCTAAAGAGAATAGCACGTTGCAAGACGATGGAAACTGTTTTACGTAAGGTTCCCTCGCTAACGTCTCGAATATCCTTGCCACCAATCTTGATAGATCCCTCCTGTGGATCAAAAAGTCGTGGAATTAACTGAGCTAGAGTGGACTTCCCTGCTCCAGTCGCCCCAACCACACCGACCATCTGACCAGGCGCAATTTCAAAGGTTACATTCTTCAGCATAGGCTCGTCATCATTGGGATAGGTAAAGGTCACATTTTCAAAAGAGAGACTTCCTTCTAACTCTTCATCTGGGAGATCTTTAAAGGTCATCGCTGGCTCGGTATCTAGAATTTCGCGAATACGACGCAAGGAAATCATGGCACGACTGACAGAATTTCCTAAAAATCCAACCATGATGATGGTAAAGATAATCTGGCTGAGATAGTTGATAAAGGAAGCAATAGAGCCCACAACAGATGGATCTGACTGAGCCATACCTGCCACCAACCAGATAGAGAGGAAGACTGCCCCATAGCCGACTAGCATCATAACGGGTTCTATAACTGAGAAGGCATAACCGATATAAAGATTTTGGCCGAGAAGTTCATCAGAAACCTCGGTAAATTTGTCAAATTGTGCTTTTTCTTGTACAAAGGATTTAACTACACGCACACCACGTAGATTTTCCTTGGCGATAGCATTGATCCGTTCAAGAAGGGTTTGAAACTTAGCAAATCGTGGCCCCATCATCCCCATCATGATGGCAGTTAGTGCAAAGATTAGGAGCACCATGAGGACAATGACCCACCAAAGTGATGGAAGAGTGTGAACCGCCAAGATAAAGGAACCGATAAAGAGAAGAGGGAGACGGAAAAGAATTTGAAAAGCCATCATCACCACGTTCTGAATTTGATTGATATCATTGGTCATACGGACGACAAGGTTGCCGGCATTGAATTGCTCGATATTGGCATAAGAAAACGTCTGGATCTTGCGAAAAGCGTCTTCCCGAAGGTCCGAAGACACTCCTTGAGCAATGTAGGCTGCAAGCGTTACATTGACTCCACCTGCAACCAGACCCACGAGGGCTACTCCTATCAACCAGACACCAATACTATAGATAGCCTCATGTTGACCAGCCAACAAAGCCTCTAACACCTCTTGCAGATAGCGCGGTTGCAAGAGCGAGCTCGCAACCATCAAGCCTGTCATCACTAGGGATGCCAAGGCCTGCCATTTATAGGTTTTTATTTTTTTAATCAGCATATTTCCTCCTAATAAAATAGATAAAGGGAGCGACATCCTGCGTCAGCTCCTTCTCATTCGTTCATATTGATGCTATTCTAGCAAAAAAGAGGCATCTTGTCAAAGAAGTCTCATTATTATAAATTAGTGCGCTTTCATCTACAGGTGATGCATGAAAAGGCTTTTTATGGTAAAATGAAAGGAAGAACTCTTACAAGGAGGAAAAGATGAAGAAACAAACCATCGCTGTCTTGGGTCCTGGTTCTTGGGGAACTGCCCTTTCGCAGGTCCTAAACGACAATGGACACGAGGTTCGAATTTGGGGAAATATTTCTGACCAAATTGATGAAATCAATAATCAACATACAAACAAACGCTACTTCAAAGATATCCTACTCGACGAAAAGATCAAAGCCTATCATGACTTAGAAGAAACACTCAAGGATGTGGATGCTGTTTTATTTGTGGTCCCAACAAAAGTAACGAGACTGGTTGCCCAACAAGTAGCAAAGGTACTCGATCACAAGGTTGTCATCATGCATGCCTCCAAAGGATTGGAACCAGATAGCCACAAACGCCTATCAACTATTCTTGAGGAGGAAATCCCAGCTGACCTTCGTAGTGAAGTCGTTGTTGTTTCAGGACCTAGCCATGCTGAGGAAACTATTGTACGGGATATTACCTTGATTACAGCAGCCTCTAAAGACCTTGAAACTGCTCAGTACGTCCAAAATCTCTTTAGCAATCACTACTTCCGTCTCTATACTAATACGGATGTTGTCGGAGTTGAAACCGCTGGTGCTCTCAAAAACATCATCGCAGTTGGCGCTGGGGCACTACATGGTCTGGGGTTTGGCGACAATGCCAAGGCAGCCATCATCGCTCGAGGATTAGCAGAAATCACCCGTCTAGGTGTCGCTCTTGGAGCTAACCCTCTGACTTATAGCGGTCTTTCTGGAGTTGGAGATTTGATCGTAACGGGGACATCTGTCCACTCTCGTAACTGGAGGGCAGGTGATGCTCTCGGTCGCGGAGAATCCCTCGCAGACATCGAAGCAAACATGGGCATGGTCATCGAAGGCATTTCAACAACTCGAGCAGCTTACGAGCTGGCTCAGGAATTGGGTGTCTACATGCCAATCACACAGGCTATTTACCGAGTTATCTACGAAGGTGTCAATATCAAAGAAGCAATCACTGGCATCATGAGCAATGAATTTAAAGCAGAAAACGAATGGTCATAGACCTTTATAGAAAGGAACATCATGAAACAAAAAGTCAGAAAAGCAGTCATCCCTGCCGCTGGATTGGGAACTCGTTTCCTCCCAGCAACTAAGGCCTTGGCCAAGGAAATGTTGCCAATCGTAGACAAGCCAACTATCCAGTTTATCGTTGAAGAAGCACTCAAGTCTGGAATCGAAGACATTTTGGTTGTTACGGGTAAGTCAAAACGTTCTATCGAGGACCACTTCGATTCAAACTTCGAATTGGAATATAACCTCAAAGAAAAAGGGAAAACAGATCTTTTGAAGTTGGTTGATGAGACAACCGGCATGCGCCTACATTTTATCCGCCAAACGCATCCACGCGGTCTCGGAGATGCTGTCTTGCAGGCCAAAGCTTTCGTTGGAAATGAACCTTTTGTCGTTATGCTTGGTGATGACTTGATGGATATCACAGACGAAAAGGCTGTTCCACTTACCAAACAACTCATGGATGACTACGAGCGTACACACGCGTCCACTATCGCTGTTATGCCAGTCCCTCATGACGAAGTATCTGCTTATGGGGTTATTGCTCCGCAAGGAGAAGGGAAAGACGGTCTTTACAGCGTTGAAACCTTCGTTGAAAAACCTGCGCCAGAGGATGCTCCTAGCGACCTTGCTATCATCGGGCGCTACCTCCTCACTCCTGAAATTTTCCAAATCCTCGAAAACCAAGCTCCAGGTGCAGGAAATGAAATTCAGCTGACAGATGCAATCGACACCCTCAATAAAACACAACGTGTATTTGCTCGTGAGTTCAAAGGGGCTCGTTACGATGTCGGAGACAAGTTTGGCTTTATGAAAACATCCATCGACTATGCTCTCAAACACCCACAAGTCAAGGACGACTTGAAAGACTACCTCATCCAACTTGGGAAAGAGTTAGCTGAGGGGGAATAGAAGAAAAACAAAGCTCTTAAATAAGGGCTTTGTTTTTTTGTTGAAGCTTGCAATAAAAAAGCCATCTTTGCAGATGACTTATTAGCAACCGAATCGGTGCTCGCTTTTAACTATTCCCCCTACACATAGCTCATTCCCTTATAGCAAAGGAAAATGGCTAGTGCGATAAAAAGTACAGTTGCTCCGATTCGCTGGCTAGTATTGTACATCCTTCTCTCCCATTTGACTGGGAAGATGACTGCTAGAAAAGCACCGCCTACTGCGCCACCAATATGCCCAGCTAGGCTGATTCCTGGAATCAGAACACTTCCGATAATATTTATCACGAAAAGTGTCAGATAGGATTGCCCCAACTGCTGGATATAGGAGTTGCGAGTTACGTAACGCAAGACGATAATCGCAGCAAATAATCCATAGAGAGAAGTGGAGGCACCTGCTGCTACAACTTTCGGTGTGAAAGCAAAAACAAAGAGATTGCCCATCATTCCTGATAAGAGATAGAGAAAGAAGAACTGCTTAGAACCGAAAATTTCCTCCACTTGTCGTCCAAGAAAGTAGAGTGAAATCATATTGACAATAAAATGCTCCCATCCAATATGCACAAATATAGCCGAAAAAAGGCGCCATATCTGCTCAGGGAACAGGCGAATGATCGGTCCATACATGGCCCCAAACTGAAGCAAGGTATCTGCTCGTTCAAAATTTAAACCTGTAAGAACCAACATCAAGAGAAATACCAATGCTGTCACTAGGAGGAAGAAACTAGTCACAGGATAACGTTTATCAAAGATTTCCTTCATAGATTAGCACCTCCTGTACGGGAATATCATGGTTTTCAAAGTTAAACTCCTGAACTTGACAAGGATAGATTGTACTCATGGTATGCCCAGCAAAATGTTCCAGATAGCGGTCATAATATCCTCCACCATATCCAATCCGATAGCCCTCTGTTGTAAAAGACAAGCCCGGAACATGGATTAAATCAATCTGAGACGGTTCCACCACTTCCAAGTCTCCTTGCGGTTCCAATAAACCAAAGGAAGTTTTTACCAACTGCTGCGGATCGTAGACCACAAAGTCCATGCGCCCCTTGGGATAGGTTTTGGGTATCAGAACCTTTTTGTCGTCCTTCAGCGCCTGCTCAATCAGTTCTTGCGTTTGAAATTCATGCGGAAAGGAGAGATAGGTTGCAATGATCTTAGCTTCTTGGTAAAAGGGGTGACGTAAGAAACACTCGGTTAAAGCTTGATCCATAGCCTGTTTTTTCTCCTGAGATAGAGCCTTCATTTCTTGCAAAATTTTCTTGCGTAGTTCTGCTTTCATAGACAATTCCTCTACTCTGCTGCCTTCTTTTTCAGAAAACTAGAGACCGCATCTACCCCAATGGCTAAGACTTCTTCCTTAGGACTCATCTGAGGGTGATGAAGGGCGTAGGGACTATCGATACCTAGCCAGAACATAACGCCATCTACCTTCGAAAGGAGATAGCCAAAGTCCTCACCTGTCATAGCAGGCTCGATATCAATCAACTCAATTCCCTCTTTCTCTTCAAAAAAGTCCATCAGTTCACGCGCCAAGGCTGGATTATTCTCAACAGGTAGGTAGCCTCCTTGCTTGAGTTCCACTTCGACTTCCATATCAAAGGCTGCTGCAACACCTTCTGCGACTGTCTTGACTCTTTTTTGTACCAAGAGGCTCATGTCCTGAGTCAAGGCGCGAATGGTTCCATGTAAAAATGCTGTGTCTGTAATGACATTGTTGGTTGTTCCAGCTTGGAAAACACCAAAGGTCACCACTGCTCCCTCGATTGGGTTGACATTGCGACTGACAACTGACTGTACTTGGGTTACAAAGTAACTAGCAGCCACCAAGGCGTCATTGGCTTCATGTGGGAAGGCTGCATGCCCACCTTTCCCTTTGAAACGAATCTTCACCTCACAAGTCCCTGCAAAGAGCGTATGGGTATTGGTCGCAATCTGTCCAACCTTTAGATCTGGACGAACATGAAGGCCATAGAACTGGTCTGGTAGCCAGTCCCCAAAAGCACCATCCTCATACATGAGCATACCACCCGCTTCATTTTCTTCAGCAGGTTGAAACAGAAAAAGCAGATTATTCTTGGGTTGCTCCTCAAGGGCGCGCTCAAGACAGCCTAAGGCAATGGTCATATGAAAATCATGGCCACAAGCATGCATGCGACCTTGGTGTTGAGAAGCAAAAGGTAGACCTGTTTGTTCGACGATAGGCAGGCCATCAATATCTGTCCGCCAACCAATGGTTCGCTCCGGCTGACTTCCCTGCAGGTAGACCAAAATCCCTGTTCGCCAAGTACGAATTTGAACAAAGTCCTTGCCCGCAGTCAATTTCTCAATCACATCCAGCAAATAAGCCTGAGTCTTGAACTCCTCCAAGCCAATCTCTGGAATCTGGTGTAAATCTCGTCTAGTCTGAATCAAATCTAACATCTATCTGTCCTCCGATATAGCAGAAAGAGGCTGGAAAAAGGGTTCCGCCTCTTTTTTACTTTTACAATTACAAGGTGCGAAGCGCATCCTCTAGCGCTGTTTTTTGTTGGGTTTGGGCATCAATTTCTTTGATGATACGAGCCGGAACACCTGCTACTACCACATTTTCTGGGACATCCTGGGTAACGATAGCTCCTGCCGCAACGACCGAACCACTGCCGATTTGGACTCCTTCGATAACCACGGCATTGGCACCGATAAGAACATTGTCTCCAACACGGACTGGTTCAGCACTAGCTGGCTCAATCACTCCCGCCAAAACTGCACCTGCACCAACGTGGCTATTTTTTCCAACGATGGCACGGCCTCCAAGGATGGCACCCATGTCAATCATGGTTCCAGCACCGATTTCAGCACCGATATTGATAACAGCTCCCATCATGATAACAGCATTGTCACCAATTTCCACCTGGTCACGGATAATAGCACCTGGCTCGATACGAGCGTTGATAGCACGTTTATCTAGCAAAGGAACTGCAGAATTACGAGCATCTTGCTCGACAACATAATCTTGATTTTCTACTAAACCTTCAAGAAGCGGAGCGACGTCCTTCCAGTCTCCGAATAAAACATTCCCTAGTTTGACAACAGAGCTTGGTACAGCAGTTGCGAGTTCCCCTTCAAAGGTTACTTTGACACTGGTTTTCTTTTCAGCATTGGCGATAAATTGGATAATTTCTTGGGCGTTCATTTTTGTAGCAGTCATAGGTGCCTCCTGGTTCGTTATAATGATACCTATTCTACCAAAAAAGGCCTCAAATTTGAAGCCTCAACTATCAAATAATCATCTTTACTGGGCTTGTTTTGCTTCCTCTACAGATAAAAAAATCATCGGAACGATAATCAACACCATAGCTAAGGTCAAAAAAACATCCATGACCAATCCCAAAAAAAGAACACTTAATAAAGCTGAAGAGAGCGGTTCGCTAGCACTCACCACCGATACAACCAGCGGGGAAACGAGTGACACAGCCTTCATGGATAGGAAGAAGGCAAAAGCAGTTCCAAACACGGCAATCGTCAGACAAATCATCACACTTACCAAATCCACTTGAAAACTTATCTGATAAATAGGGTAAAGGAAATTACTAAAGAGACCTGCCAGAATCATCCCCCAACCAACAGTCGGAACAAATCCGTAGCGCCGTGCAAAGCGTTGCGGAAGGATAACATTAAACATGACCCCTACTGCACTAAGCAAACCTGTCACTAGAGCCAAAGGTGTCATGGACAACTGGGACAAATCCCCTTTCGTAGCCATCAAAAAAACACCTAGCATGGCAATCAAAACGTAGAAAACAGCTGTAATCGAAGCCTTCTTCTGGTACACGAGGCGATTGTAAAACAGGATAAAAACTGGGCTGATAAATTGCAAAATGGTCGCTGTCGTCGCATTGGAATACTCAACGCAGAGATAAAAGAAAAACTGCACAGAAAAAATACCTAGAATAGCATAGGCTAAAAAAGGTAGATAATTTTTCTTATCACGCCAGATGTCCAACAAGTGGCTACGCAACTGAAAGGCAGATAAACCTAAAACCAAACTCCCTGCCACTAGTAAACGCATAGAAGTAATCCATCCAGAAGACACTGGATAATGAGTGAAAAAATACTCTCCTAAAATCCCACAAATCCCCCAGATTAGGCCTGAGAGTAGCGAGTATACTGTTCCCTTAACAATCTTTTTCTGATAATGATTCATATTATTATTGTAACACGAAACCAACAAAGAAAAAAGTAGCAACAAGGAGAAATTACTAACCTTGCTACTACTCTTTCTTAACGATTAAATAGACGTGAACGTCCTGAAGAACCACTTTGAGTATTTCCACTCGAACTTGAACTTCCAGAGCTACTGCTTGAACTTGAGCTACTGTTTGAGCTTGGAGGAGTCACTGCCGGAATGCTTCCTAGAATATTCTTCCATGCGTTCAGATAATCTGCATCGCTTCCTCCAATAGCAAAGCGATAGGTGGTCACTGGGGCACCTTCTTTAGTAGCCCAGTAGCTCGTTACTGTTGATCCAGAAACTTCTATTTCTTTTCCATTGATGGAAACCTTGCCTGGTTTTTGTCCTGTAGATCGGAGAACTTGTGACTTGGTCACACTTGGATCCAGATTAAAGCGCTCATTCCCCCATATTCCAGGTTCAGCTTGTTGGATAGCATTGACCAAGTGGGCCATATAGTTGGCATTACGATAGTGGCCTGCTCCTTTGGCTAGTGGTCGGTTGTCGTCGTGACCTAACCAGCCACCCAAAGTCAAGCGAGGTGTAGAAAGCATGAGCCACATATTTTCATCTTCATTGGTCGTACCAGTTTTTCCAATCCAGTCAGCACGAGCTAGGGATGGATTGATAGTCGTCAAATCCGTTTGGAAACTTGAGGTAATTCGAGATGAGATAACATCCCGAAGGAGACTTTGCATAATGGTTGCTGTCGCTTTTGAATAAACTTGGACAGGCTCATCCTTGTGCTCGTATACCAGTCGGCCATCCGTTGACTCGATCTTAGCGATCATATGTTTCTTATGGTAAACTCCATTGTTAGCCAGAGTTTGATACCCGTTGGTATGCTGGGCAACTGTAACGTCAATCCCCCCACCCATCGGTAAACTTTCAATGCCATATTCTGGGATTTCATAACCCATTTTTTCCATATAGCCCTTGACATCAACACCCTTCTCTCGAAGCGTACGATACGTCCAGTAGGCTGGGATATTCCATGAGTAGTTAAGGGCTTCTCCCAATGTCATCATGCCCGTACCAGGACTATTGACATACATGATGGGATTCCCGTTTGAGAAGTTGGTAGGATAGTTTGACAAGATACTTGCACTTCCCATCAGACCTTGATCAATGGCAATACTGTAAGCCAATATCGGCTTAGTAGTCGAAGCAGGAGAACGCTTGGTATCAATAGCGTGATTGTTCTGATTTTCTTGATAATTACGGCCACCAACAAATCCAAGGATAGCTCCCGTTTGGTTGTCCATGAGGACATTCCCCACCTCAGGCTGGCCTGTCGAATCATCTAGCAGATAGCCGTAGGTCGCAACCGCATTTTGCATCGCAGCATGAACATTTTTATTGATAGTTGTCGTAATCTTATATCCACCATTTTCAATTTCCTTAGTGGCTAAATCACGATAGGATTTCTGAATGGACTCATTCTTTAATTCTTGCGCAGAAACATTATCTCGTTGGACGAGGTAGTCATACATACGATCAGTTGCTTCTGCCAAGGTTGCATAGTAGAGATAGTCACGCGAAGTACCACTAACACTACCTGATGGTAGGAAGTCTTTCTTAAAGTCATAATCTTTGTACTTATCGTAGTCTTCCTGACTTAGAGCCCCTGTTCGGTACATATTGTAGAGGACATCCTTGGCACGCTTAATTCCCAAAGCCATGTCCTCATCACTCTTCATGCTACCATCAGATTCATAAGGAGAATAACTGATTGGACTCTGTGGCAATCCTGCGATAAAGGCAGCTTGAGGGACCGTTAAATCCGAAGCATTGACACCAAAGATTCCTTCTGCAGCCTGCTGGGCACCTGCAATATTTTGGCCTTTATGATTGCGACCAAAAGGAGCTATGTTAAGGTAGGTTGTCAAAATCTCATCCTTACCCATGGCCCTTTCTAAAGCAAGAGCATCAATAATCTCTTTAGCCTTACGAGCTAGAGTTGGAGCATCCCCCACTACTTGTTGCTTGATGACCTGCTGGGTCAAGGTCGAACCACCACTAGACGAGCCTAGACCGACAAAGGTTCCCAAGGTCGCACGAATAACGGCCTTAGGCACAACTCCCTTGTGCTCATTGAAATGCTCGTCCTCTGTCGCAACAATGGCTTTCTTAAGGTTATCTGAGATAGCATCTGAAGCGACTGAAGTGCGCAACAAATCACCCTCGATCGAGGCAATGGTACTGCCGTCAGAATAAGTGATTTCTGAGATAGAGGCAATATCCTTCACTTGCTTGACCAACTCTTCTGCTTGAGGCACCTGAGCCTTGTCAAATAGAGCGACTCCATAACCCATAGCTACACCAGCGCCAAACAGTCCACCGATAAAACCTAAGATAAAGAGAGTGTTAAAGACTATTTTAAACCCACTCAAAACCTTAGCAAAATTAGATCCTGCCCTTCCAACTTTGTCAGAAGAGGTCCCCTTTTTACCGGTTTTCTTATTAGCCAGTTTTTCTGCTAGTCTTTTCTTCCATTTTGCAATTCGTTGCATTAGCTGCTGGAAAAAATGCAGCATTTTTGTTTTTAATTCATTAATTCTTTCTTTCATGAATGTCCTCGCTTTCTCTATTATACCATAAAAGGGAAACTTTCAATAAAATAGCCACTTTCTTCCCTATTCCACTAGGCTATTGTCCGAGTTTGTGATACAATAGGTAGAAACAATATTTTATAAAGGAGAAAAGACACATGCACATTTTTGATGAGCTAAAAGAGCGTGGTTTGATTTTTCAAACGACTGATGAAGAAGCTTTGCGTAAAGCCCTAGAAGAAGGTCAAGTTTCTTATTATACTGGCTACGATCCAACTGCTGATAGCCTTCACCTCGGCCACCTTGTCGCAATCTTGACCAGTCGTCGCTTGCAGTTAGCAGGTCATAAACCATATGCGCTCGTTGGCGGTGCTACAGGTCTCATCGGAGATCCGTCCTTCAAAGATGCTGAGCGTAGTCTCCAAACAAAAGACACAGTAGAGGGCTGGGTCAAGTCTATCCAAGGGCAACTTTCTCGTTTTCTTGACTTTGAAAATGGTGAAAATAAGGCTGTCATGGTCAACAACTACGACTGGTTTGGCAGTATCAGCTTCATTGACTTCCTCCGTGACGTCGGAAAATACTTCACTGTCAACTACATGATGAGTAAGGAATCTGTGAAGAAACGGATCGAGACAGGGATTTCTTACACTGAGTTTGCCTACCAAATCATGCAAGGGTACGACTTCTATGTCCTTAACCAAGACTACAATGTTACTCTGCAAATCGGTGGTTCTGACCAGTGGGGAAATATGACAGCTGGTACCGAATTGCTTCGTCGTAAGGCTGACAAGACTGGTCACGTGATCACTGTTCCACTCATCACAGACGCAACTGGTAAGAAATTTGGTAAGTCAGAAGGAAACGCAGTTTGGCTTAACCCTGAAAAGACTTCTCCATACGAAATGTACCAATTCTGGATGAACGTGATGGATGCTGACGCTGTTCGCTTCTTGAAAATCTTTACCTTCTTGTCACTCGATGAGATTGAAGACATCCGCAAAGAGTTTGAAGCGGCTCCACACGAACGCTTGGCACAAAAGGTCCTCGCTCGTGAAGTCGTGACTCTTGTTCACGGAGAAGAAGCTTACAAAGAAGCCCTTAACATCACCGAGCAACTCTTTGCTGGAAACATCAAAAACCTTTCTGTCAAAGAACTCAAACAAGGACTTCGTGGAGTGCCAAACTACCAAGTAAAAGCAGACGAAAACCACAATATCGTGGAACTCCTCGTGTCATCTGGTGTGGTGAATTCAAAACGCCAAGCCCGTGAAGACGTCCAAAACGGAGCTATCTACGTCAACGGCGACCGTATCCAAGACCTTGACTATGTCTTGAGTGACGCAGATAAGTTAGAAAACGAACTCACTGTTATCCGCCGCGGGAAGAAGAAATACTTTGTGTTGACTTACTAAATTGTTAAACATTTACCTATAAACAAAGGAGTTACCCTCGAGAAAGGTAACTCCTTTTTGCTGTGAATAGTCCCCACCTATCCCTTAATAGACAGGCTACGCAGGACTATGCGTAAGGTTGTTAGATTATGTAGGATAGAGAGGTTTGAAGGACTGAGCCAATTAAACAAGCCAAAGCCAATCAAACTACTATTTACGACAACGGTATCTTGAATATTCTTCTTGATGAGTGTTTGCAAAGATGATGATAGCCAATCCAACTCTTGGAAGAAATCCAAACGATTATCTAACAATAAGATATCGCTCATCTGCTTAGAAATATCTGCACTCTCATTCATCACCACACCGATATCTGATAGGGTTAGAGCCGCTGAGTCATTCAATCCATCTCCAACCATCAAAATCGTGTGACCTGCTTTCTGCAGTTCCTCTACTAACTCAAATTTCCCATCAGGTTTCAAGTCTGTATAGACCTGATCAAAGGGCAAATCTTTGACTAATTCCTCTGTCCTAACCAAGGTGTCCCCTGTTGCCAGAATCAATTTTTTCCCTTGTGCCTTAAGTTTCTCCAAGGCTGCTTTTGCTTCTTTTCTCAAAGGAGTATGAATGCAGAACATTCCAATCAATTCATTCTGATAAGCCAAGAATAAGAGATTGTAGTGACTCTTGTACTCTTCAATTAAAGCATTTTGTTCTGAACTGATATGAATCTGCTCATCCTGCATCAAGACATAATTCCCAATAAGAACTGGTTGGCCATCTATATGAGATTTGATCCCCTTGCTTGCAATATATTGGAGTTTCCCATGCATTTCCTCATGTTCAATTCCCTCTATCTCAGCTTGCTTGACGATGGCATTAGCAATAGGATGATAAATGTGTTCCTCAAGACAGGCACTGATTCTGAGAATATCTTCCTCACTATAGTCCCCAAAAGGTAACACCTTTTCAACTATAGGATAACTAGTTGTGATTGTTCCCGTCTTATCAAACAAGAAAGTATCAACTTCCAGATATTTCTCCAGAACATCCCCATCCTTAATCACCATTTCACGGTTCAACCCCTCCTTGATAGCTGTCAAATAAGCTACAGGAGTAGAGATTTTCAAAGCGCAGGAGAAATCGACTAATAGGAAAGAAATAGCCTTAGAAAAAGAACCTGTTAATAGGTAAGTTAGCCCAGCCCCCAAGAAATTATATTTGACGACCTTATCCGCCATCTTGATGAAATAGCGTTGTTTCGTTTTCTTGTTTTCTTCAGATTTCTTCATTAACTCAATCAGTTGTAAAATCCGGCTGTTCATCTGATTATCGGTTACACGAATGCGTAACTCTCCAGTTTCTAATACTGTATTTGCACAAACCAAATCAGACTCTCTTTTTTCAACTGGAAAACTCTCTCCCGTCAAGGAACTTTCGTTGACCATACCTAAACCTGAAACTACTTGTCCATCAAACAGAATTTCATTTCCTTGAGATAGGACCAAGACATCTCCTATTTGAACATCGGAACTCTTGATACTAACAACCGTATCGCCCTGTACTAAGAATACGTCGCTCTCTTTTGCAAGAAGGCTTTGTTCTAAATCTGTTGCAGTTTTTTTCAAAGACCACTGATCTAAATGATTCCCCAAATCAAGCATAAACATGATATTGCTAGCTGTCTTGGATTGGTTCATAAACAAGGACAATAAAATCGCCGAACAGTCCAAGACTTCCATCGTTAGTTCCTTACGCGCTAGTGTTTGATAGGCTTCTCTAATATAACCCAAAGCCTGATAACAAGTCCATATATAGCGAATAGGATACGGCACAAAACTACGAAAAAGTACACGCTTAATCGCTGCACCTGAAACAATAGAATAAGCACTCTCTTCTCTACGAATGGGAAGAGTCATCAACTCAGAAACTTTCCCTTTATCAATTCTTTTTAAAAAGGCTTCTGCATTATCTAATACAGAAAAGCCTTCTTTTATGCGTAGAGTAAAGTGCTGTTGATCCATGTAAAACTGGATAGACTCAATCCCCTTTTCATCTCTCGCCAAGGAACGAAGATAGTCTTGAATATCCAAGGTGAGTGAAAAAGAAGATGATAGTCGGATATGTTGGTATCCTCTATGTAGCACTTTAAAAGACATATTATTCTCCTATAAGGCTATCTAATTGCTCTTCTTTTTTCTCTTGCTCGTACAAATATTTGGCATCTTGCAAGACATCGTCTCCATGTTGTTTCACAACAGAAACAGATGCATCTAGCCCGTCTTTCAACTTGTAAGCCTTAGCCAAAGCTTTAGAATAACCTTTTTTAGCTTCCTTACTTGCCAAGATTTTCAAACCAAGGGTACCAAATGCGACACCACCCAAAAAGAGTGATGATTTTTTCGCAACTTTTGCAACGGTTAATACTTCTTTTAACATACTTATTTCCTCCTTATCATTATTATATAGAAATTTAGATATAAAAGCAATTTTATTCTATAAATTGGAGAATTAGTTTTATTTCTACTGAATCTCCCATCTACTTATTTCTAAAGTTGCTTTCATTTGCCTCTTTTGATACACTTAAACTATGAATACAAACCTCAAACCCAAACTTCAGCGTTTTGCTTCTGCGACTGCCTTTTCCTGCCCTATCTGCCAAGAAAATCTGGCCTTGGTAGAGTCTAGCCTCAAGTGTAGCAACCGCCATTCTTTTGATCTGGCAAAATTCGGCTATGTCAACTTGGCTCCGCAAATCAAGCAATCTGCCAACTACGACAAGGAAAACTTCCAAAACCGCCAGCAAATTCTTGAAGCTGGTTTTTATCAGGCTATTTTAGAAGGTATCTCGGACTTACTAACAACTAATCCATCCGCAAAAACAGTCTTGGATATCGGTTGTGGCGAAGGTTTCTACTCTCGTAAACTCCAAGAAAGTCACTCTGACAAAACCTTTTACGCCTTTGATATTTCAAAAGATTCCGTTCAAATCGCTGCCAAGAGCGAACCAAACTGGGCGGTCAACTGGTTTGTCGGCGACCTGGCTCGTCTTCCTATAAAAGACGCCAGCATGGATATCCTGCTTGATATCTTCTCGCCTGCCAACTATGGGGAATTCCGTCGCGTTTTATCCAAAGACGGTATTTTGATCAAGGTCATCCCAACTGAAAATCACCTCAAAGAAATCCGTCAAATGGTGCAGGACCAGCTGACAAAGAAGGATTATTCCAACCAAGATATCAAAGAACATTTCCAGGAACATTTCAGCATCCAATCTAGTCAGATTGCTTCCTTAACAAAACCTATCTCGGCTGAGCAACGCCAAGCCCTGCTTGCCATGACGCCCTTACTCTTTCACGTTGACCATACCAAGATTGACTGGAGCCAACTGACAGAGATTACCATTGAAGCAGAGATTCTAGTTGGGAAAGTACGGTAAACAAATCTTTCAGATAAGACAAAAACCCGCACCTCTTCTTGAGGTGTGGGTTTAAATCGCGATTTTTCAACTGTCTATCCGAAAAGTGGAAAAAATTTTAACCTCTCCATTTATTTTCGATTCGAAATGACAAATTTATCAATGAATAATAAGTGAAATGAGGCAAGTGTAATCCCCAAATAGCACCCATGATAAGAGATTTCTTGATGGGTAAGTGGAAAAAGAGTACGATTCCCCATCGAGAGTGATGACAAAACCACAAATAGTATCCAAAATAAATCAGTCCATTTATATTTTGAAAAATATTTTTTCCACATAAAAACACCTTCTTTCTTCACCACAATGCTATTATAATACAAATTATAAGCGGATACAAGAAATACGAGGCCATCAACTACGAAGAATCATGAGACTGAAATACAGTAAAAAGCAGTATTTCTAAAACTTCAACGTATCTATGATTTATCTCTTTTTAGACCTGATTGGCTAAAATCCACATCATTCAAAAAAGCGAATTTCAATTGAAATTCGCTTTTTTTACAAAGTGATTAGTATAAATTTTGTATCTTAGTTCAAGTGCCAGATATCTTCGTTGTACTGAGCGATTGTACGGTCAGATGAGAAGAATCCTGCTTTGGCAATGTTAACGATGACTTTATCCAACCATGCGTCGCGGTCTTCGTAGTCAGCAAGCATTTGCTCTTTGACTTTAATGTAGTCTTCCAAGTCAAGGAGAGTCATGAACCAGTCTTTGTTGATCAATTCGTTGTAAAGACGTTCCAAGCGTTCTTTCTTACCTACTGCAAGAACAGCATCGCTCACAATGAAGTCAACCAAAGGTTTGATAGCTTCACGAGCATAGAATTCGCTTGATTTGTAAGCTGCTTTTGCGTAAAGGTCGATAACAGTTTCTGAATCTTCACCAAAGATATAGATGTTTTCGTCGCCAACCAACTCAGCGATTTCCACGTTAGCACCGTCCATAGTACCAAGAGTCAAAGCACCGTTCAACATGAATTTCATGTTACCAGTACCTGAAGCTTCTTTAGAAGCAAGTGAGATTTGTTCTGAGATGTCACATGCTGGGATCAAGAAGCTTGCTGCAGTAACGTTGTAGTTTTCAACCATTACGACTTGCAAGTGTGGAGCTACAGCTGGGTCGTTAGCAATCACTTCTGACAAGCAAAGGATCAAGTGAATGATGTCTTGAGCGATTGTGTAGGCAGGAGCAGCTTTACCACCGAAGAATACTGTGATAGGACGAGCAGGGATGTTACCAGCCTTGATATCAAGGTATTTGTGGATCACATACAAAGCGTTCATTTGTTGGCGTTTGTACTCGTGAAGACGTTTGATTTGGATGTCAAAGATAGAGTTTGTATTGATTTCCACACCTTGGTGTTCTTTCAAGTGACGAGCCAATTTACGTTTGTTGTGAGCCTTGATGCTTTCCAATTTTTCTTTAACAGCAGCCTTGTCTTCGTATGACAAGAGTTTTTCAAGCTCATCTGCTTCATGGTGCCAACCATGTCCAAGAATCTCATCCAAGTAGTGAGACAAGCTTGGGTTAGCATGCATGAGCCAACGACGGAATGTGATACCGTTTGTTTTGTTGTTGAATTTTTCTGGGTAGATGTCGTAGAAAGCTTTCAACTCTGAGTTCTTCAAGATTTCAGTGTGAAGAGCTGCAACCCCGTTTACACTGTATCCGTAGTGGATATCCATGTGAGCCATGTGAACACGTCCGCTCTCATCGATGATTTGAACAGCTGGGTCTTTGTATTCTGCCTTCACACGACGGTCCAATTCTTCGATGATTGGTACCAAGTGAGGAACCACTTCTTCCAAGAATTCAAGAGGCCATTTTTCAAGGGCTTCAGCAAGGATTGTGTGGTTAGTGTAGGCAGTCATGCTACGTACGATTGAGATTGCTTCATCAAGCTCGATACCTCGCGCAGTCAAGAGACGGATCAATTCAGGAATCACCATTGATGGGTGAGTATCGTTGATTTGTACAACAGCGTAGTCTGCAAGGTCATGCAAGTTGCTTCCTTTTTCGATTGCTTCGTCGATGATCAATTGCGCACCGTTTGAAACCATGAAGTATTGTTGGAAGATACGGAGCAATTCACCTTGCTTGTCGCTATCGTCTGGGTAAAGGAAGAGAGTCAAGTTGCGAGCGATATCTGTCTTGTCAAAGTTGATACCATCTTCGATGATAGAAGAATCAACTGAATCCAAGTCAAACAAACGCAAGCGGTTTTTAGTAGCTGTCTTGTAACCAGGTACATCAATATCATAAAGGGTAGATGTCAATGTGAAGTGTGCAAATGGCACTTGGTAGCTACGGCTTGAGCGTACCAACCAGTTTTGCTCTGTCAACCAAGCGTTAGGAATTGTTTCTTGTTGGTTGTTTTTAAGAACTTGTTGGAAAAGACCGAAGTGGTAGTTCAATCCAACACCGTCACCATTCAAACCAAGTGTAGCGATTGAGTCGATAAAGCAGGCTGCCAAACGTCCCAAACCACCGTTACCAAGTGATGGTTCCAATTCTACTTCTTCGATTTCGATCAACTCTTTACCTGCAGCTGCAAGCTCTTTTTTAACTTCGTCATAAAGACCAAGGTTAATCAAGTTGTTTGACAAGAGTTTACCGATCAAGAACTCAGCTGAGATGTAGTAAACCTTTTTCTTACCAGTGTTAACTGGTTTTTGGCTGCTTGCAAGCTTGCTGTAGTTAAGAAGAGCAAGGTAAAGCTCTTCATTGCTACATTCTGCAATGGTTTTATTGTAACGTTTTTGTACAAATTCGTTTAATGGTAACATGTTTATGTGTCTCCTGATAATGTCTTATTTCTTTAATTCTACCAAATTTTCATTGATTCGGCGATAAATTGTAGTCAAGTCAAGCAAAGTTTCTTCAACAGCTGGTGTGAGTTGGTCTGCTGTCATACGCCATGACCAGTTTCCGCCAAGAGTAGATGGGAAGTTCATACGAGCTGACTCATCTAGTTCTAGCAAGTCTTGCATAGTTGCAATAGCCATGAAGCTAACAGATGAAAAGACTGTGCGAAGCATTGCGTGTGGCACTGTTTCGTACTCTTTACGGTTCGTGTAACGAGCCATGTATTCACGAGTTGGATCGTCGATTTCATTACGGTACCAACCAAGAACAGTGTTATTATCGTGTGTTCCTGTGTACATAACAGAGTTGGCAGGTGCCAAGTGTGGGCTATCGATACTTTCATCTTCTGGGTTGAAGGCGAATTGAAGAATCTTCATTCCTGGGAAGCCAGTACGTTCACGCAACTCGATGACTTCATCTGTCATGAAACCAAGGTCTTCTGCGATGATGTTTAGCTCACCAAGCTCTTCCTTAACGGCTGCAAAGAGTTTGTAGCCTGGACCTTTCACCCATTTACCAGGTGCTGCTGTATCGGAACCAGCAGGAATTTCCCAGTAAGATTCGAAACCACGGAAGTGGTCGATACGAACGATATCGTAGATCTTGAAGCTTTCGCGCAAGCGTTCAACCCACCATTTGTAACCGTCTTTGTCCATTGCTTCCCAGTCATAGATTGGGTTGCCCCAAAGCTGACCAGTTGCAGAAAACTCATCTGGTGGGCATCCTGCGATGCAAGTTGCTTTACCATTGGCATCTGTCTTGAAGAGGTGTGGATTTGCCCACATGTCGCTTGAATCTTCCGCTACGTAGATAGGCATGTCCCCAACGATTTCGATGTGGTTATCGTTAGCGTAGGCTTTCAATTTCAACCATTGTTGGAAGAAGAAGTATTGTGTCACACGGTGGTAAACCAACTTGTCTGCCAATTTCTCACGGTAGCTTTCAAGCGCTGAAGCTTTACGGGCACGAGCATCTGCATCTGGCCATTCTGTCCAAGCAAGATTGTCAAAATGCTCTTTGATCGCCATATACTCAGCGAAGAGTTCAAGCCATGATTGGTTGTCTTGAGCAAACTTCTCAAAATCTTTGACATCTCCCACTTCCAAGAAGCGTTTAACTGCTTTTTCTAAAAGCGGACGACGTGCATAATAAATCTTCGCATAATCAACTTCAGATGCATCGCTACCAAAGTCAACACCTTCAAGGTCACTGGCTTCGAGCAAGCCTTGCTCTACCAAGATATCAAGGTCGATAAAATGCGTATTTCCAGCAAAGGCTGAGAATGATTGGTATGGAGAATCTCCATAGCTTGTTGTCCCAAGAGG
This sequence comes from Streptococcus oralis, assembly GCF_003942875.1. GTDB lineage: Bacteria > Bacillota > Bacilli > Lactobacillales > Streptococcaceae > Streptococcus > Streptococcus oralis_BX. The sequence continues at coordinate 26,365 of NZ_RMVK01000007.1, forward strand.
GAGGATTTGCCAGTAACGTTGCTTGGTACGAACCAAGAAATCAACGAAATCATAGGCGCTTTGGCCAAATGATCCAATCCCGTAAGCTCCTGGAAGAGAAGAGATGTGCATCAACACACCACTTTGACGTTTTTTCATAATAGCACCTCATGTGTTTGTAATAAAACGCTGCGCAAATCAAGGCGCAAACGTTTGCGTTGATTTAAGTATAACGCATTTCAAAAACAAATGCAAGCGGTTTTAAAAAATTTTTTTGAATTATTTTAATCAAACAAAACTTGTTCCCACTGATATTTTATGAAATAAGCCAAAAAAATTTTAAAGATTTTCTGATTTAAGATAATTCATTCCCAATATCTGCTCTATTTTCTGAAAAACCGAGCCGAATTTACGCAATCGTTTTCCTAATATATTTTCCATTCAAGAAAAACAAACATTTTAAGTTCTTTCCTATATATAGGCTTTAACAAATGTTTGAAACCTTAAAATTTTTTTAAAATTTTTGCTAAAAAAGCTTGCAACCGTTTTCTATTTGTGCTATACTAAGTTCGTAAAAGAAAACGTTTGCGTTTTCTCATTAAATTATTTTTGTTATTCTTTAGGAGGAATACACTATGTCATCTAAATTCATGAAGAGCGCTGCTGTGCTCGGAACTGCTACTCTTGCTAGCTTACTTTTGGTGGCTTGCGGAAGCAAAACTGCTGATAAAGCAGCTGATACTAGCTCATCTGAAGCAAAAGAAATCACTTTCTACGTTGAAGACCAATACAAAGCCTACGCTGAAAAAGTTGCTGCAGCTTATGAAAAAGAATCAGGTACAAAAGTTAACATCAAATCAGGTGACCAACTTGGTGGACTTGACAAACTTTCTCTTGACAACCAATCAGGTCAAGCTGCTGACGTTATGATGGCACCATACGACCGCGTAGGTAGCCTTGGTACTGACGGACAACTTTCAGAAGTTACTTTGAGCGACGGCGCTAAAACAGATGATAAGACTAAATCTCTTGTAACAGCTGCTGACGGTAAAGTTTACGGTGCTCCTGCCGTTATTGAGTCACTTGTGATGTACTACAACAAAGACTTGCTTAAAGAAGCTCCAAAAACTTTTGCTGAATTAGAAGAACTTGCTAAAGACAGCAAATACGCTTTCGCTGGTGAAGATGGCAAAACTACTGCATTCCTAGCTGACTGGACAAACTTCTACTACGCATACGGACTTCTTGCTGGTAACGGTGGTTACGTATTCGGACAAAACGGTAAAGACGCTAAAGACATCGGTCTTGCAAACGACGGTTCTATCACTGGTGTCAACTACGCTAAATCTTGGTACGAAAAATGGCCTAAAGGGATGCAAGATACTGAAGGTGCTGCAAACTTGATCCAAACTCAATTCCAAGAAGGTAAAACAGCTGCTATCATCGATGGACCTTGGAAAGCTCAAGCATTCAAAGATGCTAAAGTAAACTACGGTGTTGCTACTATTCCAACTCTTCCAAATGGTAAAGAATACACACCATTCGGTGGTGGTAAAGCTTGGATCATCCCATCAAGCACTAAGAACCTTGAAGCTGCACAAAAATTTGTAGACTTCCTTGTTTCAACTGAACAACAAAAAGCATTCTACGATGCAACTAACGAAATCCCAGCTAACACTGAAGCTCGTTCATACGCTGAAGGTAAAAACGATGAGTTGACAACAGCTGTTATCAAACAGTTCAAGAACGCTCAACCAATGCCAAACATTTCTCAAATGTCAGCTGTTTGGGATCCAGCTAAAACAATGCTCTTTGACGCTGTAAGTGGTAAAAAAGATGCTAAGACAGCTGCTAACGATGCTGTAACATTGATCAAAGAAACAATCAAACAAAAATTTGGTGAATAATTGAATTCGTTACAAGGGGGGAGAATACAAATCCCCCTTTGATTTTATAAATTTACGAATGATTGCAGTTGCCTATCTAGTGATTGGAGACAAACTTCAATCTCGTATCCTATGAAAGGAGTATTCATGGAAAACCAACAACCTAGCAAAGCAGCCTTGCTTTCAGTGATTCCTGGGTTAGGACAGATTTACAATAAACAAAAGGCCAAAGGTTTTATCTTCCTTGGTGTAACTATCGTATTTGTTCTTTATTTCCTAGCACTTGCTGCGCCGGAATTGCACAATTTGATCACTCTTGGTGACAAGCCAGGTCGTGATAATTCCCTCTTTATGCTGATTCGTGGTGCCTTCCATTTAATCTTTGTAGTCGTTTATGTGCTCTTTTATTTCTCAAATATTAAAGATGCACATACAATCGCAAAACGTATTAACAATGGAATTCCTGTCCCACGTACTTTTAAAGATATGATCAAAGGTATTTATGAGAATGGTTTCCCTTACCTCTTGATCATCCCATCTTACGTCGCTATGACATTTGCGATTATCTTCCCAGTTATCGTAACCTTGATGATTGCCTTTACCAACTATGACTTCCAACACTTGCCACCAAACAAATTGTTGGACTGGGTTGGTTTGACTAACTTTACAAACATCTGGAGCTTAAGTACCTTCCGTTCAGCCTTCGGTGCGGTTCTTTCTTGGACCATCATCTGGGCCTTGTCTGCTTCTACTTTGCAGATTGTGATTGGTATCTTCACCGCTATCATTGCTAACCAACCATTTATCAAAGGAAAACGTATCTTTGGTGTTATTTTCCTTCTTCCTTGGGCTGTTCCAGCCTTCATCACTATCTTGACATTCTCAAACATGTTTAACGATAGTGTCGGAGCGATCAACACTCAAGTATTGCCTATCTTGGCTAAGGTTCTTCCTTTCCTTGACGGTGCTCTTATCCCTTGGAAAACAGACCCAACTTGGACCAAGATTGCCTTGATTATGATGCAAGGTTGGCTAGGATTCCCATACATCTACGTTTTGACTTTGGGTATCTTGCAGTCAATTCCTAACGACCTCTACGAAGCGGCTTATATCGATGGTGCCAATGCTTGGCAAAAATTCCGCAACATCACTTTCCCTATGATTTTGGCTGTTGCAGCACCAACATTGATCAGCCAATACACCTTCAACTTTAACAACTTCTCTATCATGTACCTCTTCAACGGCGGAGGTCCTGGTAGCGTTGGTGGTGGAGCCGGTTCAACTGATATCTTGATCTCATGGATTTATCGTTTGACAACAGGTACATCTCCTCAATACTCTATGGCGGCAGCTGTTACCTTGATCATCTCTATCATTGTCATCTCTATCTCTATGATCGCATTCAAGAAACTACACGCATTTGATATGGAGGACGTCTAAGATGAATAACTCAATCAAACTCAAACGTAGACTGACTCAAACCCTCACTTACCTCTACTTGATTGGTCTTTCAATCGTGATTATCTATCCACTTTTGATTACTATTATGTCAGCCTTCAAGACTGGTAACGTCGTAGCTTTTAAACTAGATGCTAACGTCGACTTTAGCTTTGCCAACTTCCAAGGGCTCTTCACTGAAACCTTGTACGGCACTTGGTACCTCAACACTTTGATTATCGCTTTGATTACAATGGCTGTTCAAACAAGTATCATCGTACTTGCTGGTTACGCCTACAGCCGTTACAACTTCTTGGCTCGTAAACAAAGTTTGGTCTTCTTCTTGATCATCCAAATGGTGCCAACTATGGCCGCTTTGACAGCCTTCTTCGTTATGGCCCTTATGTTGAATGCCCTTAACCATAGCTGGTTCCTCATCTTCCTATATGTCGGTGGTGGTATCCCAATGAACGCTTGGTTGATGAAAGGCTACTTCGACACAGTACCGATGTCTCTTGATGAATCAGCAAAGCTAGATGGTGCAGGACACTTCCGTCGCTTCTGGCAAATTGTTCTCCCTCTTGTTCGGCCAATGGTTGCAGTACAAGCGCTCTGGGCCTTCATGGGACCTTTCGGAGACTATATCCTCTCTAGTTTCTTGCTTCGTGAGAAAGAATACTTTACAGTTGCCGTTGGTCTACAGACCTTTGTCAGCAATGTGAAAAACTTGAAGATTGCCTACTTCTCAGCAGGTGCTATCCTCATCGCCCTTCCAATCTGTATTCTCTTCTTCTTCCTACAAAAGAACTTTGTTTCAGGACTTACAAGTGGTGGCGACAAGGGATAATCTATCCCCGCCACCCTTTTTCATTTTGATCTTGTTTCTAAAGTTGAAAGATTAGACACAAGACCGCAAATAGTAGCAAAATCAGCTTTTCAGTAAGCAATTTATCTACTAGACTTGAAATAAAGCACATTTCTCTATATAATAATACTCATATAGAAAACACCTTTTAGAAAGATACAAATGCTTCCATATCCATTTTCATATTTTTCAAGTATTTGGGGATTTCGTAAGCCCCTGTCAAAACGTTTTGGACCCAACTGGTTTCAACTCCTCTTTACTAGCATTTTCCTCATCAGCTTGTCTATGATTCCAATTGCCATCCAAAACAGCTCACAGGAAACGTATCCACTGGATACCTTTATCGATAATGTCTACACACCCCTGACAGATGAAGCAATCATGGATTTGTCGGAGAATGCGCAGATAGTAGATGGAAAACTGAGCTATGCTGGAACTAAAAATCAGCAAGCTTCTCTTCTGATTGGTCCAAGTCCAAGTACGGAATTGCCAAAGGATTTGCAACTTCATTTTGATACTGAAGAACTCATCATCAGCAAGGAAAGCAAGGAACTGACCCGCATTCGCTACCACGCCATTCAAACGGAGAGTTTCCAGAGTAAGGAAGCTTTAACCCAGGCTATTTCTAAAGACTGGTATCAACAGAACCGTGTCTATATCAGTCTCTTTCTCGTCCTTGGTGCTAGCTTCCTCTTTGGATTGAATTTCTTCATTGTCTCTCTTGGAGCTAGTCTTCTCCTTTATATCACCAAAAAATCACGCCTCTTTTCATTTAGGAGCTTTAAAGAGTGCTACCATTTTATCTTGAACTGTTTAGGATTACCAACTCTGATTACGCTTATTTTGGGACTTTTTGGCCAAAATATGTCAACCCTTATCACTGTACAAAACATTCTTTTTGTTCTTTATCTGGTCACTATTTTTTACAAGACACATTTCCGTGATCCAGATTACCATAAATAGGAGATTTTTATGCCCGTGACGATTAAAGATGTGGCTAAGGCAGCAGGTGTCTCACCTTCAACTGTTACCCGCGTCATTCAAAATAAATCAACGATTAGTGATGAAACCAAAAAACGAGTTCGTAAGGCTATGAAGGAACTCAACTACCATCCCAACCTCAATGCTCGCAGTCTAGTTAGCAGCTATACTCAGGTTATCGGCCTGGTGCTTCCTGATGACTCGGATGCCTTTTACCAAAATCCTTTCTTCCCATCTGTCCTTCGTGGTATCGCCCAAGTCGCGTCTGAAAACCACTACGCTATTCAGATTGCAACAGGGAAAGATGAGAAAGAACGGCTCAATGCGATTTCTCAGATGGTTTATGGCAAGCGTGTTGACGGTTTGATTTTCCTCTACGCTGAGGAAGAGGATCCTCTGGTCAAACTAGTAGCCGATGAGCAGTTCCCTTTCCTCATTCTCGGAAAATCTACTTCACCCTTTATCCCTCTTGTTGATAATGACAATGTACAAGCGGGCTTTGATGCGACAGAGTATTTCATCAAAAAAGGATGCAAACGAATTGCCTTCATCGGGGGGACAAAGCGACTCTTCGTAACGCAAGATCGTCTAACTGGCTATGAATCCGCACTCAAACAACACCAACTTCCGATTGATACCAACTTAACCTACTTTGCGACCGAATTTCTAGAAGAAAAAGGGTATCAGTTCAGTGAACTCCTGTTCAATCACGATCCGCAGATTGATGCTATCATCACAACCGATAGTCTCCTAGCAGAAGGAGTTTGTGACTACATCAGTAAGCATCAGTTAACTGTTCCTGTCTTGAGTTTCGACTCTGTCAATCCTCGACTCGATCTCGTAGCTTATGTCGATATCAATAGTCTGGAACTTGGACGTGTTTCCTTTGAAACCATTCTCCAGATCATCAACGATGCTAAAAACAATAAACAAATTTGTTACCGCCAGTTGATTGGACACAAAATTATCGAAAAATAAAGACCAGCCCCAAGGCTGGTCTTTTGAGTATTATTAATTGTCTGTTTCTACGAATCGTCCGAGGATGTGGACATTCTCGGATACAGAGACAAAGGCTGTCGGATCGACCTGTTTCATGATGTGTTTAAAATCATTAAACTCTGCTCGTGTGATAACCGTAATCAGGACTGCTTTTCTCTCATGATTATAGGTTCCTTCTGCATCGTGGATCATGGTTGCTCCACGGTGCAATTTTTTATGGATTTTTGCGATTACCTTGTCAGGATTATTGGTCACAATCATGGCCTGCATGCGTTTTTGCTTGGTAAAGACCGCGTCTGTGACACGACTGGAGACAAAGATAGTAATCATGGAGTAGAGGGCGTATTTCCAACCAAAGGTCAATCCTGCTATCAGCATAATCGTCCCATTCACTAAGAAAGAAATACTACCGACATTCTTACCCGTTTTCTTTCGAATGGTCAGACTAACGATATCTGTACCTCCACTAGAAATATTGTTACGGAGCGCAAAACCAATCCCCAAGCCCATGACAACACCCCCAAAAAGAGCATTGATAATGGGATCCTCTGTCAAGGTCACAACTGGTACAAGCTGGATAAAGAGGGAACTCATGGATACTGTGATAAAGGTAAAGATTGTAAACTTATGCCCAATCTGATACCAAGCCAAAATCATCAACGGAAAATTGATAGCATAAAAGGTTAGCGATATCGGAATATAAAAACCAAACCAGTGATTACTCAAGGCAGAGATAATTTGTGCCAGACCTGTCGCGCCACTTGAGTAAACGTGTCCTGGTTGAAAAAAGAAATTGACTGCTACTGCTGACAGAAAGCCATAAACCAGAGAAGCCGATACCTTCTCATCATATTTTTCCCGAGAGATACTTTGTAAAACTCGTAAGATTTTTATCTGATAAGCAAAGCGGCGCAGATAATAGCGCCACCGCTTAATTCGTTTTGCTTGTTTCATCTTCTTCTACTTGTAAGCTGAGTTCCTCTAGTTGTTTGAGAGCGACTGTTGATGGAGCTTGAGTCATTGGGTCTGTTGCCTTATTGTTCTTAGGAAAGGCAATGACTTCACGAATATTTTCTTCTCCTGCTAAGAGCATCACAAAACGGTCAAGACCGATAGCCAAGCCACCGTGGGGTGGGAAACCATAGTCCATGGCTTCAAGAAGGAAGCCAAACTGGTCATTTGCTTCTTCAGCTGAGAAACCAAGAGCCTTAAACATGCGTTCTTGAAGGTCTTTTTGGTTGATACGAAGACTACCACCACCAAGCTCATAACCATTCAAAACGATATCGTAGGCAATGGCTCGAACCTTAGCCAAATCACCTTCTAATTCGTGAGCTGTTTCTTCCTGTGGAAGAGTAAATGGATGGTGGGCGCTCATGTAGCGACCTTCTTCTTCAGACCATTCAAACATTGGCCAATCAACCACCCAAAGGAAGTTGAATTTATCGTTATCAATCAAGTCAAGCTCTTTGGCAATACGTCCACGAAGGGCACCAAGGGTTGCATTGGCCACTTCAAGCGTATCCGCCACAAAGAGAACCAAATCCTTATCTTCAAGACCAAGTGCTGTAGTCAATTCTGCTTGGATCCCAGTCAAGAATTTGGCAACTGGTCCGTTCAATTCTCCATCAACTACCTTGACCCAAGCAAGACCTTTGGCACCGTACTGTTTGGCTACTTCTGTCATCTTGTCAATGTCTTTACGTGAATAGTTGTCTGCAGCCCCTTTAACGACGATTGCTTTTACTGCCGGAGCTTCTGAAAAGACTTTGAAGTCTACTCCCTTGACAACCTCTGTCAAGTCCTGAAGCAACATCTCAAAACGCGTATCAGGCTTGTCAGAACCATACAGAGCCATGGCATCATCATACTTCATACGAGGGAATGGAAGTTTCACTTCGATGCCTTTTGTTTCTTTCATCACGCGCGCAATCAAGCCTTCTGTAATATCTTGGATTTCTTGCTCCGTAAGGAAGGAAGTTTCCAAGTCGACCTGGGTAAACTCAGGCTGGCGGTCACCACGCAAGTCCTCATCACGAAAACATTTAACGATTTGATAGTAACGGTCAAAACCAGCATTCATCAAGAGTTGCTTAGTGATTTGTGGGCTCTGAGGAAGAGCGTAGAAATGCCCTTTATTGACACGAGATGGCACCAAATAGTCACGCGCCCCTTCTGGCGTTGATTTAGAAAGGAATGGCGTCTCCACATCGATAAACTCCAACTCATCCAAGTAGTTACGGATAGAGTGGGTCACCTTGGCACGAAGCTTAAGGTTTTCTAGCATTTCTGGACGACGAAGGTCAAGGTAACGGTAACGCAAACGTGTATCGTCATTGGCCTCAATGCCATCCTTAATCTCAAATGGTGTTGTTTTAGCTGTATTCAGCACAGTAAGAGCTGTCACGTTCAACTCAACCGCACCAGTCGGCAATTTATCATTAGCTTGCTCACGCGCAGCGACTTGTCCAATCACCTCGATGACAAATTCGCTACGAAGGCTTTCAGCTGTTGCCATGACCTCTGCAGATACTTTTTCAGGGTTAATAACCAACTGCATAATTCCTTCACGGTCACGAAGGTCTATAAAGATTAAACCACCCAAGTCACGACGACGGCCAACCCATCCTTTCAAAGTAATTTCTTGTCCGATATGTTCCTCACGAACACGACCAGCATACATACTACGTTTCATGTTTTCTCTCCTCTTTTATTCTGTTACTATTTTACCATAAAAGCGCAGGCACTTCATGAAAATCAGCAGAAAAGTTTGATTGCCTTTAGAAATCAAAACGAACAGACAAAAAATCCGATGAAAACGTCATCGGATTCTCTGATTATGATTCTTAACCTTTTTTACGCTTTTCAGCAATCTCAGCTGCCTTTTTAGGTAGAACAATCTCCGTCGCATAAGCCGAAGCAAAACGCAAGACACCTGCAATAGGCGCAAAGACAACCGCTAGATAGTTGTAAAAGAAGTCGCCTTTAAAGGCAAAGGCAAGTGCCCCGATGATAAAGAAGAGAACGACCGCCTGTATCACTGCTAATAAAATTACTCGTTTCATGTGACCTCCTGACTCTATTATAGCATGAGTATCATCAAAAAGCCGATTAAATTATTCAAAGCGTGGAGAGAAATGCTGTAAAGAAGACCTTTTCGGCTTACATAAGCCAATCCCAAGCTAAAGCCAAGTGAAGCATAAACTAGGAATTGTTGTGGAGTGCCAGGGAAATGAACAAGAGCAAAAATGATACTACTTACAAGAAGAAAGAGAACTGTTTGCTTGATGTTATCCTGTTGAGGGAAGACATAGCGAGCTAGCATACCTCTAAAGGTTAATTCTTCTGTAAGTGGCGCAAAGACCACCACCATAAAGAAAGAGAAGAGAGGTTGATTATGAGTCAATTCTTCTACCAACTGTTGATTGACTGACGGATCATTTGGCAAAAAACTTTGTGCAACAATGACAAGGGCCCATACCAAGGCAGGTAACCAGATGTATTTGTTGAGGGCTGTTTTTTCAATCGTAACGGTTCCTGTCTTATACCACTTGTAGGTAACGAAGGTAAAAATTCCTGCCAATAAGACATATACCGGGACAAAAACGTAGTCAGGTGCTCCCAACTTCATCGCTGCCACACCTACACCCTGAATAAAACTATAAATCATAATAAATGATAAGAAAGTAAGACTATACCAACCAATATTTTTAAGTGTTTTCATAAGATTCTCCTATTTGAAATAACGTTTTGTTTTTCGCAACTGTGCAACATTCGTGTACAAATGGATGACAACTGCTACGAGTAGAGCAACCAACTGTACTTGTCCTAATACCATAGATAGAACTACTAAAACAATATAGATACCTGGTATGATGAGCTGATTGACCTTGAACAAGATCAAGTAAGCTTCTTCCATCTCAGCCTGTTTTTCTCCCTCATCATAAGTATCCAGGTATTCCAAAACTTCCTTGGGTGTGGCCATAACAGAAAGTTTATAGTTACGAATCTTGCTAGTAATTTTTAGGCAGTAAACACCCGACCAAATACTTACAACTATCAAAAGTAAGGATGTTGCTGATATGCCAAATCTTCCTAAGTCTAAAAGCATACAGAATAGCATACTAATTTGGGAAACATTCCAAGCTACCGTACCATAATCCAAGAAGCGATACGTAGCAAGGTAGTCTTGCTCATTTCCTTCATCCTCTTCCTCTCTTTGATAATTCTGATAAGCCTGATGACTTTTTCTAGTGAAATAAAATGTTAGGATTGCCGTAATCAGCCCTAGACCAAAAAAGATTGAGAACAAGACAGGGATTACTTGCTCTTGACTAATACCTAAAGGTTTAACTCCAAGAGCTCCGGCAAGTATTCCTAATAAAGCTCCGGCAAGAAAAAGTTTCAGTGCAAAAATTATGTGATTCTTTTCCATATTTTAACCTCTTTCTAAAACAAGCCAGACAACCACTGACCAAAGGCTTTACCTGATTCGAAAATAGCGGTCAAGCCTTCTGTTCCAAGTGACACCAAAATCAAACAAACAGCAAGTAAGAGAATAGCTTGGTTTCTAGCTTTTTTTGCTCCATCTCCCAAGGGTTCATTGCCAAGCCAACCTGCTAGATAGGCATAGAGAGTTACTGTTATAATCCCAATCTCTGTCGAAGAGAGAAACAGCAAGACTGTCACCAAACGAACGATATTAGCTTGAATGTTAAAATAATTTCCTAAACCTGCACAAACACCCGCAAGTTCTTTGTGCTCAGTATCGACTTGAAAACCTGCTAAAAATTTTTTCATATTCATTCTCCTTTTTCACTTGCTAGATTTTTGGATTTCTTTTCAATCCAGTCAACTACTGGGATGAGAGCAAAGTAGGTCCAAACAAATTGGTCGCTTTGATATGGATTAAACCAGCCTAGGTCCATCCCAATCAGTAGAAATACGCTGACTAATAGAGCTATGGCAACTACATAATAGATTACTTTATACTTGTTCATCATTTTTCTCCTTTTTCTTCAACCGATTGAAAATGGACAAGAGGACTAAATTAATCCAAAACAAATACTTACTTTCAACAAAATAGAACCAACCCAGTAATGTTCCAATCATAGCAAAAGCATTCACAATAAAGGCAAAAACACTCATATAATAAATCACTTTATACTTGTTCATCACTCGTCCTCCTCTATCCGAAATACCGACTCGACTGGTTCATTGAATATCTGCGAAATCTTCAGGGCGATCACAATGGACGGGGTGTATTCGTCCCGTTCTAGTAGGCTAATGGTCTGTCTGGAAACTCCTGCTAACTTGGCCAGTTCGGTTTGATTGAGACCATCGCGAGCCCGAAGCTCTTTTAAACGATTTTTTAGCATTCCTTTCTCCTTTACTCTTAACTTGTTTACATTGTAATACATCTTTTTCTTTTTGACAAGTATATTTGTCAAAAAGTTTATGAATTTTGTCATTTTGCAAAAGAAAACGGTCAGGAGTAAGGTCCTGACCAGTTTTTCTACTATTAAAAGCCTAATTTTTCAAAGATTTCTGAGAAATTTTGATTGATAGCATCAAGTGACACTTGAACTTCTTCTCGAGTTTGGTTGTTTTTGACCGTCACTTGTCCGCTTTCAACTTCACTCTCGCCTAGAGTAATGAGAGTCTTAGCCGCAAAGACATCGGCGGACTTGAACTGAGCTTTGAGTTTTCGGTTAAGGTAATCACGATCTGCTTTGAATCCTTGTTGGCGAAGGGCTTGTACCAATTCCAAGGCCTTGACATTTGCTCCTTCACCCAAGACTGCGATATAAATATCTAGAGCGTTTTCGATAGGGAGAGTCACACCTTGCTTTTCAAGGATGAGAAGCAGGCGCTCTACACCAAGTCCAAAACCAAAGCCTGCAGTTTCAGGACCACCAAAGTAGGCAACCAAACCATCGTAACGACCACCCGCACAGACGGTCAAATCATTGCCCTCAATCTCAGTGATAAACTCGAAAATGGTGTGGTTGTAGTAGTCCAAACCACGTACCATATTGGTATCGATGATATAGTCTACACCCAGATTTTCCAACATCTGACGCACAGCATCAAAATGAGCTTGGCTTTCTGCATCAAGGAAGTCCAAGATAGACGGCGCATTTTCTACTGCCACCTTGTCTTCTTTTTCCTTAGAGTCCAGGACACGGAGAGGATTTTCCTCCAAACGACGTTGGCTATCCTTCGACAAGGTCTCCTTGAGCGGTGTCAAATAGTCGATCAAGGCCTGACGATAAGCCGCACGGCTCTCAGGATTTCCAAGAGTATTAAGATGTAATTTGACACCTTGGATGCCAATTTCTTTCAAGAAATGAGCTGCCATAGCGATGGTTTCCACATCGGTAGCTGGATTGCTAGAGCCAAAACACTCAACACCAATCTGGTGGAACTGGCGTAAACGCCCTGCCTGTGGACGCTCATAACGGAACATAGGGCCCATATAGTAGAACTTACTTGGCTTTTGCACTTCTGGGGCAAAGAGTTTATTTTCCACATAGGAACGGACAACGGGCGCAGTTCCTTCTGGACGGAGGGTGATATGACGATCACCCTTGTCATAGAAATCGTACATTTCCTTGGTTACGATATCCGTTGTGTCTCCGACAGAGCGGCTGATGACCTCGTAATGCTCAAAAATAGGCGTGCGCACCTCTGCATAGTTATAGCGCTTGAAAATTTCACGGGCAAAGCCCTCAACGTACTGCCATTTAGCAGACTCAGTAGGTAAAATATCCTGCGTTCCTTTTGGTTTTTGTAATTTCATAGGGAATCCTCTTTAAACTTAATAGTCTTATTTTACCATAAATAAAGGGATTAAAACAGTATGAATAAAATTAGGATTCAAATATCATTTTTGAGATTAATAACTGTCAAAAGAATAGCTAGCAAGGAAAGACCAACAAATAGCATCCAAGTCAACTGTATATTCCATACAGCTATAAGTGAAAAACAAGCTGTTCCCACAGGTATGGATAAGGTAAACAATAAACCTAAAAAATTACTGGTACGAGCTAGAACATCTGGAGCTAGATTTTTCATGAGCATAGCACTAATCTTTGGTTGAACTTTACCAGACACATACAGAGTTGAAAAGAGAAATAGTAAACCAAGTACGACTTGATTGAATACATTAGCTAGACCAATTAGACTGAGTCCTACGGTCGCCCACATCATCAATCTAGGCAGGGACTGCTTCCCAAAATAATCATTGCCCGTAAGGCTACTGATGATGATTGCTACTAAAACACAGAATTGATTGATAAATAGTGCCTCTGTGTAAGAAAAATTCAAGAGAGAATGGCTCAAAAAGAAGATGTTATAGATGCTTCCTAAAGCCCCACCCAAGGCATTAATAAGCAAGACAGCAAAGATCATGAAACCAAAGTTTTTCTGTCCACCTTTAAGAAAAACGAGACGTAAATTTCGGTAAATTGTTAAGAACTGGTCTTTGATAGAAAACTTCTCATTTTTTAAGATTTCACCATCAGCAGATGAAATTGACAGGTTCAATTTGCTTCTTCCTAAAAAGAGAATAGCGGCTGATACTAGGAAAAAACAGGCATTGATTCCAGCAACGAGGGAAAAATTGTTGACCGATAGACCTAAGAGCCAAACTCCAAAAGCTTGACCACCAATAGCTGAAATATAGGTGATAAACTGGGAAAAAGAATAAGCCTCCATCAGATCATTTTCAGCCACTTTTTCCTTAACGAGAGGCATTCGCAAACCACCAGCAAAATCACTGATCACATCACTGATGACATTGATCAAACACAGGCTAGAAAAGGCAAAGAGACTAGCTTGCTGAACAACTAGGGCTGCCAGAAAAAATAAAACCGCCTGAAACAAACCGCTATAGACCATCCATTTGACCTTGTCCCTTGTGTAATCTGCCCGAATCCCTACAAAAACTGTAAAGAGAGTCGGAAGAATCATAACAATATTCGCCATAGCAACAGCAAAAGAGGCTTGTGGCAAGGTCGATGCATAAACGATAAATACCAGGTTAAAAATCGAAGCACCAAAGGCATTGAAGAAGCGCGACAAAGTCAAGAGTCGATAAGCTTGATTTCTAAACAATAGTTTCATAGGTAATCTCCCTTCTTGTTATAATCCCTATATGAAGTATGACTATAGTATAGCACTTAGAAATTGAAAGGGAAAACTTTTGAATATATGCAACACACAAAATGAGCAAAGAAACGATAGAACTTTTGTAACGACCTGAGAGTAGTCAAAAGTTCTATCGCTTAAATTTTCAAATTATTTTCTTAGTTTGCAGATATTCAACAATCGGGTGTATTTCTATAGTATTCGGCAGATTTGTTACAGCCAAGCATCTCAAAAATACGGACAGCATCTTCCATCTTTTTTTGTCCTTCCTTAACTCTGCCTTGCTTGCTATCAAGGAGACCTTCCGCCCACAAATAGACAATTCGGAAATAGGTCTCGTTTTCCTTGTAGAAATGGTCTTCGATAACACGTTTAAAATAAGAGGCATTGGTAAATTCTTCACACTCAATGCTGGCTAAAAAACCATTCAGTAGCATGGTGTGAAAAAGGTTCCGATTTCCCTTCATTTCCATTAGAAAATCGGATTTGCGGACCATTTCTCGTACATATCTAGTAAAAAGAGAAACAGACAAGAACGGAGAACTGACTGAGAACAAATTGAGTTCATAGATTCCCCAAATCTCAGTAGAAAACAAGTAGTCATGAAGGACTTTCCCTTCCTCTGCCGTTAACTCAACCGTTTCATCCATACTCTTCATATAAGACTTGATAATGATGGCATTTAGAATATGTTTCTGTTTGTTTTGAGAATGGGCATGCTTTTGATACTCCTTGCGATATAAGTCCTCAAGAGGTGCTATATTCTTTAAATCCAAAACATCTGTGATTTCTTTTCTCAACTCCGAATCTGTATCATACTGAAAACCTCTCGCCAGAAAGAGGATTTCCTCTACACTAGCAGATATATTTTCTAGGGCAAATAGAAACTTTTCCACCGAAAGCTCACTCTGACCTGTTTCAAATCGGGACAACATAGACGGAGAAAATTGTCCCCCAGTTGCTTGTCTCAGCGAGATATTTCTTGACTCTCGTAATTGTCTAAAGACTTTTCCAATCTGCTCCATAGACTTCTCCTTAATTCGGTGTTTTATTTATGTTATCATATTTTTCAGAAAATTCATCAAAAACTTGCCAAATTGTCAGAATTATGAGAAAATAGAGGATATTTATCACGTGGAGGGACTGTAATGAGAGACGATATCAAAATCAATGACCGCGCTTTGGCCTTGCAAGACCAAATTATCGAAAAACTAGAGAAGGTTTTTGATACAGATGTGGAATTGGATGTTTACAATCTGGGCTTGATTTATGAAATCAATCTGGATGAAACAGGTCTCTGTAAGATTGTCATGACCTTTACCGACACTGCCTGCGATTGCGCCGAAAGCCTGCCTATCGAAATCGTGGCAGGTCTAAAACAAATCGAAGGTATCGAGGACGTCAAGGTTGAAGTTACCTGGTCGCCTGCCTGGAAGATCACACGAATCAGTCGCTACGGCCGTATTGCCCTTGGACTGCCACCTCGTTAATGAGGCAAATCACTTTTGAAGATAAAAAGAAGCAAGCCGAGGATGGCTTGCTTTTTGATACTCAATGAAAATCAAAGAGCAAACTAGGAAACTAGCCGCAGGCTGTACTTGAGTACGGCAAGGCGACGTTGACGTGGTTTGAAGAGATTTTCGAAGAGTATGAGTTTACTTTTTACCTGACTTGTCCATATTCCAGAAGTCTGTCACGGCTCCACGAGAAGCGGATGATACGATATGGGCGTATTTACCGAGTACACCACGGCTGTAAAGTGGTGGCAAGGTTGTTTCTGCCTTGCGTTTTTCAAGTTCTTCTTCAGATACGGCCATGGAAATTTCTTTGGTATCTTGGTCAACTGTAACGATATCCCCTGTACGAAGGTAAGCAATCGGTCCACCATCCTGAGCTTCAGGAGCGATATGTCCGACAACCAGACCATATGTACCGCCAGAGAAACGACCATCCGTCAAGAGGGCAACCTTGTCTCCTTGACCTTTACCAACGATCATGGATGAAAGGGACAGCATCTCAGGCATACCAGGACCACCCTTAGGTCCAACGAAACGAACAACGACAACATCACCATCAACGATTTCATCTGTCAGAACGGCCTGAATCGCATCTTCTTCTGAGTCAAAGACCTTAGCCGGTCCAACGTGACGACGCACTTTAACACCTGATACTTTAGCAACCGCGCCATCAGGGGCAAGGTTCCCATTCAAGATGATAAGCGGACCGTCTGCACGTTTTGGATTTTCAAGTGGCATAATGACTTTTTGGCCTGGTGTAAGGTCTGCAAAGTCAGCCAAGTTTTCAGCGACTGTCTTACCAGTACATGTGATACGGTCGCCATGAAGAAAACCATTTGCCAAGAGATATTTCATAACCGCAGGGACACCACCGACTTCGTAAAGGTCTTGGAAGACATACTGACCAGATGGTTTCAAGTCGGCCAAGTGAGGCACACGTTCTTGGATTGTATTGAAGTCCTCAAGTGACAAATCAACATTAGCCGCATGGGCAATGGCAAGCAAGTGAAGAGTGGCATTTGTAGAACCACCGAGAGCCATCGTTACAGTGATGGCATCTTCAAAGGCTTCACGAGTCAAGATATCAGATGGTTTGAGACCAAGCTCCAGCATCTTAACAACAGCACGTCCTGCTGCTTCGATATCTTCTTTCTTGTCGGCTGATTCAGCTGGGTGAGATGAAGAGCCTGGCAAACTCATACCGAGAACTTCGATAGCAGTCGCCATGGTATTAGCTGTATACATACCACCACAGCCACCAGGGCCAGGGCAGGCATTACATTCAAGACGTTTCACGTCCTCAGCTGTCATATCACCGTGGTTCCATTTTCCGATTCCCTCAAAAACAGAAACCAAGTCAATATCTTTGCCATCAAGATTTCCGGGTGCAATGGTTCCACCATAGGCGAAAATAGCTGGAATATCCATATTGGCAATGGCAATCATAGAACCAGGCATGTTCTTGTCACAGCCACCGATAGCGACAAAGGCATCCACGTTGTGACCACCCATCGCAGCCTCAATAGAGTCCGCAATGATATCACGAGATGTCAAAGAGAAACGCATACCAGGCGTTCCCATGGCAATCCCGTCCGCTACGGTAATGGTTCCAAACTGTACAGGCCAAGCACCTGCAGATTTGACACCTTCTTTAGCTAATTTCCCAAAATCATGCAAGTGAATGTTACATGGCGTATTTTCCGCCCAAGTCGAAATCACTCCCACAATCGGTGTTTCAAAGTCCTTATCTGTCATACCAGTCGCACGAAGCATAGCACGGTTTGGTGATTTAACCATGCTGTCATAAATGCTACTGCGGTGACGTTTATCTAATTCAGTCATCTTATCCCTCCCGTTTCAGTTTTTACTATTATAGCACATTTTAAAGGCAATGAACAGAAGAAAATTCTTGAATTTTCAGAAAATTCTATACAGCAATATTTTCTTTAAAAATGTTACATTTATTTCTTGACTTTATAAATTAAAGTGATATCATTTAGATATCATAAAGCAGGAGGTCGTTCTTATGACTGAAAAACTCATCAATTCAAAACCAAATGGTGTATTCGCATTGATTCTCATTGAGTTGACACTCGTACTTGGTATCTTTATATTTATAATGGGTGCTGGTTCGGAAAACGTTTTTGGAATTATTATCGGTCTTTTATTAATCTTAATTGCAGGCCTAGCTCATGCTGGTTTAAAAGTTGTCAAACCTCAGGAAGCTCTGGTTTTGACCCTCTTTGGTAATTATACAGGTACCATCAAAGAACCTGGTTTTTACTTTGTCAATCCTTTTAGCATAGCAGTCAACCCTGCAAACCACACTCGACTTGGTCAAAGTGGTGATGTTAGCACAAAATCTCCTTTTTCAGGAATGAAATCATCAAATGGCAATGATGTAAACCTTGAAATTGGCAAGAAACAGATTTCTCTCAAAGTTATGACTTTGAGCAATTCCCGTCAAAAGATTAACGATTGCTTAGGTAACCCTGTTGAAATTGGAATTGCGGTAACTTGGAGAGTTGTCGATACCGCTAAGGCAGTCTTCAACGTTGACAACTACAAGGAATATCTCTCTTTGCAGTGTGATAGCGCCCTTCGTAATATTGTCCGCATCTATCCTTACGATGTGTCTCCTAATGTAGATACTACAGGGGATGGACAAGCAGATGAAGGAAGTCTCCGTGGCTCTAGCGAAATTGTAGCTAACCGTATTCGTGAAGAAATCCAAAGTCGCGTAGAAGATGCTGGCTTGGAAATCCTTGAGGCACGTATTACTTACCTAGCTTACGCTCCAGAAATTGCAGCTGTTATGCTTCAACGTCAACAAGCATCTGCCATTATTGATGCCCGTAAGATGATTGTAGACGGCGCTGTAGGAATGGTTGAAATGGCACTAGAACGTCTCAATGAAGGAGAGTTGGTAGAACTTGACGAAGAACGAAAAGCTGCCATGGTTTCAAATCTCTTAGTCGTTCTCTGTGGCAATCATGATGCACAACCAATTGTCAACGCAGGAAGTCTTTACTAAAGATGGCTGAAGCTAAAAAAAAGCAGATCCCCCTTCGACTCTCAACAAAGTTATACGCTGCACTCGCATCATGGGCAGAAGACGACTTTCGTTCAGTCAATGGGCAAATCGAATATCTCCTCACAGAGTGTGTCAAACAACGGAAGAAAGACGGAAAATACGTATCGGAAACTATTGACGAACCATTTGAGATTGATATTTAACACCTTCTCCTGTCTGCTGGGGCGGACGGGAGAATTTTTTCATCTTTTTTTGTCAAGTAACTTTACTTTACAAAAAAGTTTTGATATACTATTAAAGTTGATGAAAATCAAACCTAACTGAATTATATCTTAAAAGGAGAAATCAAAATGGCAGTACCTGCACGTCGCACTTCAAAAGCGAAGAAAAACAAACGTCGTACACACTACAAAGTAACAGCTCCATCTGTAAACTTTGACGAAACTACTGGAGATTACTCACGTTCTCACCGCGTATCACTTAAAGGATACTACAAAGGACGTAAGATCGCTAAAGCTGCATCAGCTGAATAATAGAAGGGAGATACCATGCGCGTAAATATCACACTTGAACACAAAGAATCTGGTGAACGCTTGTACCTTACTTCTAAAAACAAACGTAACACTCCAGACCGTCTTCAATTGAAGAAATACTCACCAAAACTTCGCAAACACGTTGTGTTTACAGAGGTGAAGTAAGGGTTTCAGTATACGTCAATAGACGTCAAAATATTGATTTAAAGTGATTTTTGATTTTTTGAAACTCATTATATCGCACTACAAATCAATAAAAACTCTACCTTTTACTCTACCTTTTTTAGATAAATATATCATCTGGATATTGAAGTTAAGCCCTGCTATCATTTCGATGGCAGGGCTTTTTAATATTTGGTACACTAACGCCTTATCTATATTTTGGTGGATTTTAAGTTGACATCTACAAAGTTTAATGTTAGAATACATTCAAAAATATATTTGAATGAGGTGTTTTATGATTCAAAATGTTGTTACTTCAATAATCCTGTATTCTGGGACAGCCGTAGACTTACTTATTATCCTAATGTTATTTTTTGCCAAAAGAAAAAGCAGAAAAGACATCATTAACATCTATTTAGGACAATTTCTAGGCTCTGTTAGTCTAATATTGCTAAGTTTACTTTTTGCATTTGTCTTAAATTATATTCCTAGTAAAGAGATTTTAGGTTTGCTCGGTTTGATTCCAATTTTCCTAGGACTCAAAGTTTTGCTTTTAGGAGATTCTGATGGAGAAGCTATTGCAAAAGATAGTTTGCGCAAAGATGATAAAAACCTGATTTTTCTAGTCGCTATGATTACTTTTGCAAGTTGTGGTGCTGACAATATTGGTGTTTTTGTCCCATATTTTATTACCTTAAATTTAGCGAATTTGATAGTGGCTTTACTTACCTTTCTAGTCATGATTTATCTCTTGGTTTTTTCTGCCCAAAAATTGGCACAAGTCCCTTCTGTTGGAGAAACTTTGGAAAAATATAGCAGATGGTTTATTGCCGTTGTTTATTTAGGATTGGGGATATATATCCTGATTGAAAATAACAGTTTTGACATACTATGGACTATATTAGGCTAGGAGAAAATATTATGAAAAAAGATAGTATCTGTCAAGTGGATGTTATAAATCAACAAAATGTTACAACCGCAACGAACTACCTTGAAAAGGAAAAAGTCCAAAAATCACTTCGCATTTTATCAAAATTTACCGATAATAAACAGATAAATATCATCTTTTATCTCCTTGCCGTCGAAGAACTCTGTGTCTGCGATATAGCCTGTTTATTAAATCTCAGTATGGCATCTGCCTCCCACCATCTTCGTAAACTAGCCAATCAAAACATCTTGGACACTAGAAGAGAGGGGAAAATTATATATTATTTTATAAAAGATGAGGAAATCAGAGATTTTTTTAATCAACTAGGATAACAACTATTTTTACTACTCTACCATTCACTCTACCTTTTATTATGTAGCATTCTAAAAACATTGATGTACCAACGTTTCTAACAGCTAAAATAGAAATTATTTAATCTTTTTATAGAAGTTAAATAAGCATACCTAACTCAAAACGCCTTACTGGGCGTTTTTTGCTTTATTGGTTAGTAATCTATAGCTTTTCAGGAGAGATTTATGGCATTTTATCTTTGGATGTTCCCTCTACTCTTTATCTTTCACGATATGGAAGAAATTATCGGTCTTGTCCCTTAGATTCATTTCAACGAAACCTTGCTGGCTCAAAAGGCTCCAACTATTCTCAAGATTCACAAAGGAATTACAACAGAGGGATTTGCCCTTGCTGTTTTTGAGGAGTTTATCATTGTCTTATCCATCACTTTATTAGCGTATTTTAGTCAATCTAGAGTTCTCGAATTAGTTTGGTTGGTGGGATTTGTGGCCTTTTCACTCCATCTCTTGCTCCATATTGGACAATCAATTCTTCTCCGTAAGTATATCCCTGCTCTGATTACTTCTATCCTTTGTTTTCCTATCAGTGCTTATTTGATTACAGACATCGTGCATTTGTGGCAAGTTTCGACTAGCGAATTTTACCTATTTTCACTAGTTGGCTCAGGCATCGGCATCATCAATCTCTTCTTTGCTCTCTGGCTTGGGAAAAAGTATTCCACCTGGCTTGCCCATTACCATTAACAAAAGAATTTGAGACAAAATGGTTCTCAAATTCTTAGTTATAAAAGAGAATAGGCGGAACCGCCGAATGTCGCCCCCACTAGCTAAGTAGCGCGTTGGTAATAGATATTTTGTGTCCTACTATATAGCTATACTTTCATGCCACTAATTCTTGTTATTATATAGAGAAAAACAAATTAATTATTCCAAGCGATTCCTGATAATTTTACTATATTACAAAGATAATACAGTAGTCGTTTTAACATCGAGATGAATTTTTCCTGTTACCTAATAGTATCCTTTTAGGTTAATTACCAATTATTTATGAAATTCTCTGTATGCCATATGTTACTGTTCTATACATAATTAGTCTTTTATAACTGATACGGAACCATTTGAGCTAATTGCTCGACAACAGTCTGTATAAACTTCGATAAAATCATATCCTCCATGTAAAGCAATGCTTTTGGCTTTATCGAGTCCACCAGGTAATATCTCTCCTCGTTTATAATGCTCAATGATTTCTCCAACTAAGTCTAGGGTGTGCGCTTCGTAAGGTGCTCCTAAATAACATTTTGCTACAAAACCTAGGAGAATCCCATTAATATCCACATCTGGGAATTCCGACTTGATTGTATTAATAATTTCATTTACTTCCTTTTTATTATGAACATGTCCTCCTACATCTAGTTGATGAATAGCATCCATATATTCTTTAGACCGTGATTTTCTTAGAAGCCTATCTAAACTCAATTTATCTATCTGTGGTTGTTTTAAGTTAGAAGTCATGATATGGCTTGCTTGTGTTTGTTTTTGGGATTGGTATGGATTTAACATTGGTCTAGGCATCTATTTTTCTCCTAATCGTGTTATAAGTTATATTTTGCAATTTAAGATTCCTTTTAATGGTACTCTCAGAATAGATCTTCATTTAAGGAATTATAAAAATGGACACGAAACTGAGATTACAGTTACCGTGTCCAAATAATGAACTTATTAAACAAGTACTTTTCTTGTTTTAAGTCCACTTTGTTTATGAACAAGTCCCTCTCCACCGATTGGTTTTCCAGATGCAGGAACAGCTCTTTCTTTCCCCCAATCTCTAATAGCCTCAATTTTTTCTGGGCTAGTTTGAGAGAGTGGGACTACATTATTGAAAGCATTCATGATATTCTCTTCGTTGAGAATAAAATTGTTATTAGCGATAGCTCGGTAAGCTAAATCTCTAACTGTCGATTCTAAGTCCGCACCAGTGAAACCATCACTTATTTGAATGATATTATCAGCAAACTCTCCTTCAAATTCTAGACTTAAGTATTTTTTAAAATACAAAGCAAGTATTTCTTTACGCTCATCTGCAGTAGGTAAATCAACAAAGAATAACTCATCAAACCTTCCTCGACGAAGAAGTTCTGATGGAAGCATAGACACATCATTAGCTGTTGCAACTACAAAAACTTGTTTTTTGCATTCTTGCATCCAGAATAAGAATTGACCAACCATACGAGTAGATACACCGCCATCATTAGCGCCTCCAGTAGCTCCTGATAGTCCTTTTTCTATTTCATCAATCCATAAAATACATGGGGATACATTCTCAGCGGTAGTTAGAGCATCTTTGAGTTGCTGTTCAGACTGACCTACATAACTTCCTTGAACCGTTGCAAAATCTAAACGATATAATGGAAGTTTCCAGTTAGCGGAAATTGATTTAGCAGATAAAGATTTTCCGCATCCAGGGACACCTACTAGGAGTATTCCTCTAGGTGGTTGCAATCCTTTCTCACGTAACATATCTTTCTTTTCGGGAGTTAGTAGTTCTTTCTTTTCATTAAGCCACTTCCTTAATCCTTCAAGTCCTCCGACATCCTTTACAGAATCATCTACAACGATTTTTTCTAGACCAGAGATATCAGAGAATAGGCGATCTTTTGCAAATCTTATCTCATCTAAATCAGATTTTCTTATGCACTTATTTGCAATCAAAGCAGCGATAACGTTCTCCGCCTCAATTCTAGTTACCCCATTGAGAGCTGCTGCAGCTTCTCGAATATCGGAGTTGTCCCATTCAATCTGGATATCGTTTCTATAGTCGTCAATGTATTCTTGAATTATTGAGTACATTTCTTCTTCGTTAGGTAAATCTATTTTTACTGTCATACCTTGCCGTTGAAGTTGATTCCAAATAGGGGTATTGGTAAAAACTATTACAACGCCTCCAGTTTCATTGGCTAGATTGACCAGTGCTAAGACTTGTTTAGAATCGCTATTTTCATTACTAAGATCCGGAACTTCTGTCAGTACAATAGTTTGGTATTGTTTCTTTTGCATTTGGTCCGTCATGTAATCTATTGCACCATAAACAGATTTATCATCGTTAACATTCTTACCAGAACTAAGATCATACACACCTTTGGTGAGAGTATGTACGTTGAACGGAAGTTGTAATTCTTCAGATATTTCCTTTAACATATCTAATGTTCTACTTGGCTCAATGGTATTGATAGCAATAAAAGGAATTCTTGCAAGTGAATATCTCGTAAGAAGTTCTTTGCTTTTTACTATATTGCTCATTTACTGTTCACCTTTATTTAAAAAAGAATTAATTTTATGATTTCTAATAATACTTGACATTTTCCCGCTTCGATCCTGTTTTGCAGATTCTTCTAAAGATTTTTGCATACTATTAGCTTGTTCTATAACGAGATTTAAGTAGTGTTGTCGCTCTTTATCCGGAATTACAGGAAGATTGATTGCTTCAGCTAAGAACGTCATTTCTTTTCTCAAAGAAAGAATTGCTTGAATAATAGCTCCCTCGTATCCTTGGGATTTTAGTAAATCATTTTGAAACTTATCTGAAGCTACATTCATACGGTAATTAACAGCGTCAATTAACTTTGTTGAGAAACGTTCTGCCACACCGTATTGCCATTCGATAGTTCCAGATTTCATCATTTTTAAAACTGTTTCATCATCATCTTTGTTTTTAAAAATAGCTAAGACATTTACCCATTCTGCATATGTTTGTGGTTTATTCATTATTTTTGCCGTTTCCTTCTGACTAGCAATTGTGGGGGCACAATATCCCATGAAGGGAGTCCCTCAGCAAACACGCTCATAGGTTCTTCAGTGATATCTTCTTCAGTATTAATGCTCTTAAATGGAGTGGTGTTATTAGATGATAGCTTACTATCGCCTTTATATTTTTCATCCATGTCAATTACCTCCTCAAATTTTAATCTTTCTATTAGACGATGCCAACTTGTTTACATATTGTTCAGGTCTTATTTGTTCGAGGAAATCAAGAACTTTAGTGCTTTCAGCATCTTTCTCTGCGAATTCAATTCTAAAGTCTACAATTTCAGCTAGAGTAGCTCTTATAATTTGTTCACCATTCACTCTTTTATTCTCGTATTGTTCTTCAATTTTCTTGCGATTCGTTTCAATGTTTTCAATATTAGATTTATGCTTAAGAACCATAACAATCCCTGCTATAATAGCTATTAAACCTAAGAAAATATTCCCAAAAATCATCATTAAACCGATTACTCCGATAGCTATACCACCATACAAAAGGAATTTATCAAATAAACTTGGGAAGTAGTTTGACAAAGTTTGTTCTTTTTCAGAGTCAATCTGAGAATTGAATTTTTCAATCAACTCGTTTTCGTTTTGGCCATCTGTTGATTTATCATTAAAAGTATCCACATTAATTTCAATTTCGTAAGGAATCTTCATGCGATTTTTTGCAGTAACGTCATTATAAGCGTTTGTTACCCAATCACGAGAAAGAGCCAATGCAAATTTTTGGGTTGATATACTTGAGTGAGAAGATTCGGGTTTCATTGCTGCATCGGTAAGCAACTGGGTGAAGTCTTTATGGGTTTCAAATGCAGTCACCTCAATATCCATGTTTTGATGAGCACGGTTGTCATCTCCTCCAAAGTCAACCACAAACTGCTCGAATTTTTCTTGTTTTCGAAGAGCTAGTTCCTCGTTATCAAAATCAGTCACAAGTGTGTCTAAAATATCATCTAATTGTTCTTTGACGCTTTCTGTAGACCCTTTTTTCTCAAAAATATCAGTTAGATAGTTTAATATTTGTTCATGGAGATGAGCACCTTCTAAAATATCCTCTAGAACAGGCCAACTATTACTATATTTTCTTAGGTTAGGGTATAAATCTTCATCTAGTTCTCTTCTTTTTAAGTTAATGGCTTCGGACCATTGTTCTGTTTGCTGTTCAGTAAAACCAGGTTTTTCTTCAAGTCGACTGAGCCATTCATTCATTTGACGTGAGATGACTCCTTCGGTATCAGCTCCCAAGAGTCCACTCGCAAAAGCATCTAAGATAATTATCGAATTTCTGTCGAGATTTTCTTCATCTTGATTAGCTAGATAACGTTGAGTCCACTTAAGGCATGCGTTCTTTCTGTTAGCTCTTCTACAAATTAAGGCAAAGAAAAGGGAGGTTTTTTCATCGTTTCGTTTAATCCCTTCCTTGACTGCTTTTTCAGCTAACTCGGGTTGATTATTTATCCATGCTGCTAATGCAACCAAGCATGGAGCAAGCCAGTAGCCTGGAGTTGATATCATTAGTTCTTCTGTTGCAGTGCTGATTGTTTCCTTTTTGACAATTCCTAAATCATCAGCTTGTAAAATCCCTGTGGTAGTACGACGAACAATATCATAATGTCCGTATTTCTTCTCAATTTCCTGACGTATTTTTACCAGTCGAGTTTCAGCTTGTCCTAATCTATTAGCTTTTTGTTGGATATTCACAAATTCATGAAATTCTTGTGCTAAACTACCAATTTCATCATAAACGATTTGAAGATTTTCGTTTGCTACATCAACTCTAGCATCAATTGTTCGTAATCCTTCATGGATAGAGCGCAAACTTTTCTCGATTTCACGAAGATCAGCTTGATGTATTATTCTTTCAGCCATAATATCCCCCTTGTTAATGATTTCCAAATTAATTAGAAAAAATTTTGACTAATTTTCTAAATAAACTATCTTAAAATCATTTTAATTTTTTCCTTATAGAAAAAGAATATCATAATTATTTTATTAATTCAACTTACCATAAGAATGAAGCGAAAGTATTTGATTCGCGCTGACCTTATAGTTACTCGATAGGTATTTTTGGTATATAGAAATCGATTATCATATCAATGAGGCTCTAGCGCTTGAATGGTCTGATATCGACTTAGATAATGCCATTGTCCACGTCACAAAGACTCTAAACTATAATCAAGAAATCAATAGCCCAAAATCAAAGTCTAGCTATCGTGATATAGATATAGACCGCCAAACAGTCGCTATGCTCAAGCAATATAAACGTAGGCAAATACAAGAGGCTTGGCAACTTGGACGCTCTGAAACTGTAGTCTCTTCTGACTTCATAAATGAGTACTCTAATAATCGAACCTTACAAACCAGGTTAAGAACCCACTTCAAACATGCTGACGTTCCTAACATTGGCTTTCACGGTTTCCGTCATACCCACGCTAGTTTACTGCTTAACTCTGGCATACCTTACAAGGATCTCCAGCATCGTTTAGGACATTCTCAATTATCTATGACTATGGATATATACAGTCACCTCTCAAAAGAGAACGCAAAAAATGCCGTCTCATTCTACGAAACTTCACTAAAAAGTTTATAACTGAACAAACCCAGAAATCAACGTTTTAAGACAAAGCAAAAAGCCCACTGTTGTAGGCTTTTCGTAAGATATTTCTTAAAATTAAAGCATTTTGTTGTAGAATTCAACGACAAGTGCTTCGTTGATTTCTGGGTTGATTTCGTCGCGTTCTGGCAAGCGAGTCAATGAACCTTCCAATTTTTCAGCGTCGAATGATACGAATGCTGGACGTCCAAGAGTAGCTTCTACTGCTTCGAGGATTGCTGGAACTTTCAATGATTTTTCACGAACTGAGATCACTTGACCTGGAGTTACGCGGTATGATGGGATATCAACGCGTTTTCCGTCAACAAGGATGTGACCGTGGTTTACGAATTGACGAGCTTGACGACGAGTAGTCGCAAGTCCAAGACGGTAAACAACGTTATCCAAACGACGTTCCAAAAGAAGCATGAAGTTGAAACCTAGGATTCCACCTTTGATTTTTGTAGCTTGTACGAACAAGTTACGGAATTGTTTTTCACCTACACCGTAAGTGAAACGAAGTTTTTGTTTTTCAGCCAATTGCAAACCGTATTCTGACAATTTAGAACGGTTGTTTGGTCCGTGTTGTCCTGGTACGTAGTTACGACGTGCCAATTCTTTACCTGTACCTGTAAGTGAAAGGCCAAGGCGACGAGCTTGTTTCCAAGATGGTCCTGTATAACGTGACATGTGTATGTCCTCCTGATATAAATAATATTTCGGTGGAAATAGTCACTTAGAAAGCCCTGATTCGTGCAGATGCCCTTCGCCTAAACAGCCAAGGTTACTTGTCATAAGACACCTGTTGACGAGCTTCATGCTTTCCTGCTGCTATTTCACACAAAGGCTATTGTACCATGAAAAGCTAGATTTGTAAAGGGATTTATCAGTTGAACTAAATTATTTTAATATTACAGTGTCAACAAACAGCACTCCCTCTATCTTTCTAAGTGGTTTTTTAGAATAAAAATAGAGTGAGGAACATCTGAAAAGACTTGACTTAAAAATTCTAGATGTTGCTTGTCTTCACTATCCAAAGATACAGTATGTTTTACATTTACAGTGCCATCATTATTCTCAATAATTTGATGACCAAAAAGAATATCACCGAATGGAGTTGCCGTTTTATCCCAAAATTCTTCAAGAGGTTTTACAAGTGTAAGCTGATATTCCATAGGGGGCATTCCTTCGAGTTCCATAGTTCCGTATGAACCCGTTTCAAATCCACCTTTTAATGTAATATTTTTTAAATCTTCTTCCCAATCATACCACTTTTCAATATTTTCATAATAGGCCCATACAGCCTCTTTTGTTGCTCTTATGTTTAAACTAAAACTAAATTCCATTATGATACTCCTTTTAATGTAAGTGTACTTATTATAAAATAACTTATAATGTTTGTCAAATGATTTTTCATCATAGCATTAGCATTTCTTCTAAATGGGCTACCTGCTTTGGTTCTGCTTTTCATACTGATAAAATGGGATAAGAACGATGTCTTGGTCGTATGGCTTGATATTCGCTCTCTTATTTAGCCATTTAGGCAATAGTGCAATTCCTTTCCCGTTTTCAACTAAGCTGATAATGTTCTCAAAAGAATCAATTTCTACAACTGATTTTAAATGAGTAAACTTCATTAAGCTTTGTTTTCTAAAAGGGCAATTTTTATCTTTATTAACGAATATAGGCATTTCCTCAGTAGCCTTTATATTGCTCGAACAAGCATAAACTGACTCGATATGCCCGATAATCTCATCATAATGCTTTAATTTTTCAATTTTTTGAAAGCAAAAAATTTTATCAAAGTCTTCCTGATGAGCAATGATTGGTATATCCGAAGTTTTTTGGATATTGATCTCACTTTTATTCAAATCAATTGTTTGTGAATTATTAATATCGTGATTAAATAACAATTCTGAAATTAAGATGGATATTTTCGAGGTTTCACATTTCTTTTTTAATTTCTCTAAATTGTTAGAAGTTTCCTTACAAAATTGATAAAATAAGTCTCCACTTTCTGTCGGGACTAAACCATTATATTTTCTGTAAAATAATTTCGTATCTAATTCAGTTTCAAGCACTTTCAATCTAGCGCTGAGATTAGATTGTGCATATTGTAAGATCTTTGAACTTTTGTTTATTGATCTTGTCTCATAGATCGTCACAAAAATGCTCATATCATTAAAATTCATTTAAAACACCTTATCACTTTTTGTGATAATTATATCATTTTTAAGTATTATTCAACATGATATAAATCATTTATACTGTGAATAGTTAATTAGAAAAGAGGTACCGCAATGCAAGCAATGCAATATACTATAAAATTACCAGCAGATTATGATATGGATATCATTAGACAACGTGTCCGAAATACAGGTCATTTGATGGATGGATTCGACGATTTGTTTTTCAAAGTTTATTTAATCTCTGAAAAATCTGAAGGCCAATTATTTAACAGTTACTGTCCGCTATATATTTGGAAAAATACCAACGGAATGACAAAATTCATATTTGATGGTTACTTTGATCATATTTTAAATTCGTTTGGCTGGCAAAATATTGAAATCGGAATAACTTCATCAGTCGAAATATCTGATCATTTTGACTCAAGTAAATATGCTACATTAGAAGTCATTGATATAGAAGCATCTGAAAGTTTAAAATCCTTTACCATTCACGAGCAAATGCAAAACAACGAAAGTGGCAAAGCCGTTATTTTCAATCCTGATAAATGGAAAAAATGTATCTTTACTTTTTATACCAATAAACCCGACACACAACTACCAACATTTGAAATTTTGCACATTTCACAATAAGCGCTTATGATAAGTTATAGGGAAACGCCTGAGCAAACACTTCTTCAGTATTTTGCACACTATGATAGTATACTTGCTCTTCCCAAAATTGTATGACCTTTACTGTCATCGGCTAAATGAAAAAATCGTTACGACATGTAACGATTTTTTGGCTATGCTATTAACTCAATTCGGCGATAATAGCCTTGAGCTGGTCTTTGGTGTGAACACCAGCCCCGTATAAATCTGACACCCCCCTAGTGTCAGATTTGAAATCACTTGATTTATCAACCATTCTAGCAACTGTGTCATCTTGTAAGAGACCAAGGTAAATTCGATTAGCTAGATTTCCTGATTTACTTGTAGATTGTTGAACCTCATGAATTAATCCATACTCTGTGAGTTGCTTCTTAATTCTTAATAGGGTAGATTTTGAACAGTTAAGGATCTTCATCAAATTAGAGTTAGAATATACCAAATAGATATTTCCATCTTCATCAATCCAATTGTTCTTGAAAGAAAGATCTAGTCTATCTTTAAGCATAACATAAGCGACTTTTGCATCTAACCTCATATCTTCATAAATAGGATTTTCAAACAAAACCTTTGGTAAGGCATAAAAGCGATCAGATGTCTGATAATGGCTGGCACTAATAAACTGAATTTGTCTCATCAATTACACCTCTTTCAGTCTAAAGTCACCGTTCATGTTAAATCCTATCAATCCAAAGGCCTCAAGTTCTTCTATACTTGCTATTATTTCTTTTCGTGTTGAACCTGTTTCCTTCATCAAAAACTGGATTATCATCTCTCTTGAAATTCTCTCCTTACTTTTTCGTCTCATAATTTTACCTCCCAAAACACAAAAAAGAGCTAACGGAATTTTCCGTTAACTCAATATTTTCTATTTACCTCAAAACACTAGACACTTACTACGCCTTTATTTCAAATTAAGGCTGAATGTAAACTTGCTTCCTAAGCCATATTGACTTTCTGCTGTGATTTCGCCACCAAGCTGATGGGCTAGTTCGCGTGCAATCGCAAGACCTAAGCCATGCCCACCCGTCTTCATATTGCGCGAAGTTTCCACACGATAAAGTCGTTTAAAGATCTTTTCCAAATCCTCAGGATGAATCCCCTGACCCTCGTCTTTCACACTGATTGTCAGCTCTTGTTCTGTTAATTGGGCAAGAACCTCGATTCTGGTTCCTGGTTCTGAATATTTAAAGGCATTGTTTAACAAATTAACCAAAATGCGAGAAAGTTTGTCAGAATGGCTCTTGATTTTCGCCGACTCAGGTGATACTTGAATGTAAACATCTCGCTCCTCTTGTTCAATCTGGAGTTGAAATTCACTCATTGACTCAATCAACAGCTGATCTAAAAAGACCTCTTCGACTTCTTCATCAGCAGTATCTTGAGGTTGGGTGTTAAGAGTCAGAACATCCAATTCCTCCACTAGCTTGTTTAGACGCTCGGTTTGCCGACCAATCGTGGTTAAGTAGTGGAGCCGTTCCTCTTCCTTAATCACTCCATCTAGAATTCCCTCCACAGTAACCTGAATGGAGGTAATGGGAGTTTTAATATCGTGAGAGAGTTGCGCAATCATCATTCTCTTTTCTTGCTCGCTCTCATCAAGTGATTGAAAGGTAGCTTGCAAATTGTGGGACATGTCATTAAAAGCCTGGCCAAGCTCTTGAAATTCTAATGGTCCCTTGGTTTCAATTTCTGTGCTGAAATCCTTGCTTGCTATATCCTGAGCTTGTTTTTTCAAATGTTTCAGAGAAGAGAACACTGGCGACAAAAGAAAGATGCTCACTGCAGCGCCAATGAAACTAGCAATCAAGGTCATTCCAACTAGAAAGTAAACTTCACTTTTCTCGATCAACATCCGTTGGACTGCCCAGAAAACGACCAAAATCGTTAGTAGAGTCGACACTAGATACCCCACTAAAATATAGTTTTTTAATTTCATTTTCTACCTCTTGGTCTTTCCATCTTATAGCCCAAACCCCAGACAGTTTTGATAGCGGGAGCATTTGAATTCGTATACTTGGTCAACTCTTGCCTCAAAGCATGGATATGAACATTGAGTGTATTGGTATCATCCACATAGTCCTCTTGCCATACCTTCTCGTAAAGTTCCGTCTTTGAAAAGACTCTCTCGGGATTGCTGGCTAATATCCATAGAAGTTCAAAGGATTTTACTGTCAATTCCAAAGGTTGCTCCCCAATGCGAACCTCATGAGTCACATGGTTGATTACCAAGTCACCAAACTCGATCTGTTCTGTCTCTCTTCCACGGCTAAGGCGACGCAAGATATTATTCACTCTTAAAACCAATTCGCGTGGGCTAAAGGGTTTGACTATAAAATCATCTGCCCCCAAACTTAAGCCATAAATTTTATCCTGTTCGCTTGTCTTAGCAGTTGTAAAGAGGAAGGGTTGATCCGGAGCGATATACTGAACTTCACTGATAAAATCATAGCCATCCATATTGGGCATCATGATATCCGTGATAATGAGGTCGATAGATTTTTTTCTGAAAAGCTCTAATCCCTCCTTGCCATCATGGGCGACCAAAACGTCGTAACCTGCCTGTATAAGATAGCGGTTTTGAATATCTAGAATATCTATTTCATCATCAACCAGCAAAATT
Source organism: Streptococcus oralis (assembly GCF_003942875.1). Lineage (GTDB taxonomy): Bacteria > Bacillota > Bacilli > Lactobacillales > Streptococcaceae > Streptococcus > Streptococcus oralis_BX. The sequence goes on from NZ_RMVK01000007.1 coordinate 59,002, forward strand.
GTCTTTTTCATCTGACACTCCTTCGATAAAAACAGTGTTATACTTGCTTTAGTATAACACTATTTTCTCTAATGTTTAAGTGATTTGAATCTTAATCTTCTCGTTTGCTTGTCAAACCCAAAAGTCCAACAAGACCTGCCAAGGCTAGACCAAAGATACCAAGGCCAGCTGTAGCTGTTTTAGCTTCCCCAGTATTTGGTAACATCGCTTTATCATCTTTTTTCATCATATTAGCCATTGGGCTAGAAGCTGGTTGATCGACTTTCATATCTGACATATGGTGATTTGTACCCATCATACCCTCAGTCGTACCTGTAGAGCCTGTTTCAGAAGGCTTCGTATTCATCTGACCTTGTTGAGATGGTATTGTCGCCATTTCTTTTCCACGAAGCTGAATCGTTACTTGACGAGTAGCAATCAGATTGGTCAAATCAGGTTTGCCATCTTTAGATCCATAGACTTTAACAGTAGCTAGATATGTATGGGTTCCGTTAGCTCGAAGTTGATCCAGCAAGGCCTGACCATCTTTGCCAACCGTATTGCCATTCAAATCCACTTCGTAGAAATATTGACCTTTAGCCAAGCCTTCAAGTGGCAATAGGGCAGGATTTTTAGCTGTTCCATTGTCTGACCATGGAGCTTTGTCTGAGGCTTTTAACAAGAGGCGAGTCAACATACCATCTCCACCAAAAGCTTCGTATGGAATAACTTGGTTGACACCGGCCAAGAAAGGTCCAGGAACCTTAGCCTTATCAAGGTAGCTAGCTGGAACATCAATCATGTCTTTGACATTGTTAACAACAGACTCTTTGACCTGATTTGGTGTAGTCAAACCATTCAAATTAACAGTCAAATCTTTAGTTGCTACCAGATTAGTTAAGTCAGGCTTGCCGTCTTTTGCACCGTACACTTTGATGGTTGCCTTATAGCTTTGTGTACCATTTTGTTTTAAGAGGTCAAGCAACTCTTTATCTGATTTGCCTTGGGTGCCTGCTAGATCCACTTCGTAGAAGTAAAGACCTTTGCCCAATTTCTCTACTGGTGGAAGGGCGGGATTTTTAGCTGTTCCGTTGTCTGACCATGGAGCCTTATCAGAAGCTTTCAAGATCAGGCGAGTCAACATGCCGTCTCCAGCGAAGAATTCATATGGAATGACTTGATTAACACCAGCTGTGAATGGACCTGGGAAATCGGCTCTATCCAAGTAAGAAGCTGGGACATCTACTGTATCTTTGGTGTTGTCGGCCACACCTTTTTGCACTTCAGCTGGAGTGGTCAAACCATTCAAGTTGACATCCAAATCTTTAGTCGCTACCAGATTAGTTAAGTCAGGTTTGCCATCTTTCGCACCGTACACTTTGATGGTAGCTTTATAGCTATGTGTGCCGTTTTGTTTCAACAAGTCAAGCAGCTCTTTATCAGATTTACCTTGGGTGCCGGCCAAGTCTACTTCGTAGAAGTAAAGACCTTTGCCCAATTTCTCTACTGGTGGGAGAGCGGGATTTTTAGCTGAACCATTGTCTGACCATGGAGCCTTATCAGATGCTTTCAAGATAAGGCGAGTCAACATGCCATCACCAGCGAAGAATTCATATGGAATGACTTGGTTGACACCAGCTGTGAATGGTCCTGGGAAATTAGCTTTATCCAAGTAAGAAGCCGGAACATCTACTGTATCTTTGGTGTTGTCAGCCACACCTTTTTGGACTTCAGCTGGAGTGATTAAGCCATTCAAATTAACATCCAAATTTTTAGTCGCTACCAGATTAGTTAAGTCAGGTTTGCCATCTTTCGCACCGTACACCTTGATAGTAGCTTTATAGCTTTGAGTGCCGTTTTGTTTTAAGAGGTCAAGCAGCTCTTTATCTGATTTACCTTGAGTCCCTGCTAAATCCACTTCGTAGAAGTAAAGGCCTTTGCCCAATTTCTCTACCGGTGGGAGAGCGGGATTTTTAGCTGTTCCGTTGTCTGACCATGGAGCCTTATCGGATGCTTTCAAGATAAGACGAGTCAGCATGCCGTCACCAGCGAAGAATTCGTATGGAATGACTTGGTTGACACCAGCTGTGAATGGACCTGGGAAATTGGCTTTGTCAAGGTAGCTAGCTGGGACATCTACTGTGTCTTTGGTGTTGTCAGCCACACCTTTTTGCACTTCAGCTGGGGTGGTCGCTGGTTGCGCTTCACTGGCTTCACGGTCTTGTCCAGAAACTGTAGACGCAGGACTTTCCGCAGGTTTAACTGCATCTTCTGTTTGTTTCTTAGAGTCAGGTTGTGCTTGCACTTCTTCTTTTGGCGCTACTGCCGGCTCTTTAGCAGTTGCGTCCGCTTTTTCTGAAGAGCTTGTCGTATCCACACTTGCTTTAGGTGCTGAGTCTGCTTGTTCTGAAGGAAGAGCTACATCGACTGCTTTTTTGAGAACCTCTGCTGGTAAGTCGTTCTTTTCACTCACCGAAGCAGCGTCTGGCACGACTTGGGCAGGGGTCGGATTGACGACATCAGCACGTGCAGAACTTGGTTGACCAACTAGGACAAAGAAGCCACTAGCTACGACAACTGAAGCAACACCGACACTGAGACGGCGAATAGACCAACGAGTATATCTCTGATTTGGATTGAATTTCATAGGATTCTCCTTAGAGTTTTCTTTTTTTTGATGACTCTAGTATAATCTCCTAAAATTAAAAAGGATTAAGAAAAAGTTAAAATTTTTCTTAAATCCCTCTTATAAAATACTTATATTGACTCGTTAATTGTTGGAAAGAGAGTACCCTTCCTCTCCTACTCACTCAGTTCAGCTAGGGTGTCCAAATGTTGGTTATTAATGACGGCCATGATGTAGGCATCTGCCTGCAAGAAGTCATTAGGTCCGAATTGGACATCCAGAGGAGCATTTTCGTAGGCACGAAAACCTAGTACGTTGAGGTTGTATCGCCCACGCAAATCCAACTGACTGAGGCTTTTACCTACCCATGATTGAGGGATTTTCATCTCGACAATCGATACATTCTTGTCCAGCTGAAAGACGTCTACACTGTTATGAAAGAGGATGGTCTGTGCCAATGAGCGCCCCATTTCAAACTCTGGTGAGATGACTGCGTCCGCGCCAATTTTTTCTAACACCTTTTTAGCTGTATGACTTTTGACCTTGGCAATAACAGTCGGCACTCCTAGACTCTTGCAGTGCATAACCGCGAGAACACTGGACTCCAGATTTTCACCCGTTGCGACAACTACGGTATCACAGGTGTCAATCCCCGCTGATAGAAGGAGTTCTTCATCCGTGATATCTCCAACTACCCCACGCGCCAGCACAGGTTCAAATTGATTAATGCGTTCCTCGTGGTCATCAATAGCAATGATATTCATGTCATGCTTGGCTAGGGCAGCCAAAACACTGCTCCCAAAAATTCCCAAGCCTAAAATTCCAATTGTCCGATCTGACATCGTTTTTCCTTTCTTATCCGATAGTGATATCTGCCTTCATATAGTGAATCGTATCTTTCTTGTCTGGCTGGTATTCCGCTACACTGACCAGTAGTGTCAAGGGACCAATACGGCCGATAAACATCAACAACATAACGATGCTGAGGGCTATCTTGCCTAGTTCTGGTGTTAAATTTGCCGTCACCCCAACTGTCGCAAGGGCTGAAATGGTCTCAAACATGAGGTAGATGAAGCGCGGATTTCCCTCTGCTGTTATCCCTAGTAGAATCAAGCCCAGCAAGAATGTTAGCAAGAAGATAATAAAGACACTGAAAGATTTTTGCACGGTTTGGGGTTCAATGGTCCTCCGAGCCACATTGGCATGAGGCAAGCCCAATAGTTCGCTACGAGCAAAGACCAACAGGACAAAGAAGGTCGTAATCTTGAGCCCCCCTGCTGTCCCTCCAGGCGCCCCTCCTAGAAACATCTGTAGGATATAGATGAACAAGGTAGCTGGTCGAGCCTGGGTGTAGTCAATGGAAGCAAAACCTGCCGTTCTCATGCTGACGGTCTGGAAGAAACTAACCAGCAATTTCTCTGGAGCGCTGAGATTTCCAATCGTTCCAGGATTGTTCCACTCAATTAAGAGAGTCGATACGGTTCCAAAGAGCAGAATTCCCGCTGTTAAAAAGAGAACCAACTTGGTATGGAAACGCAGGCGGCGTTTTTTCTTTTTCCCAATCTGGGTCGCTAGGTCAAACCAGACCATAAATCCTAGACCACCCGTGATAATCAAACCTGCAATCACTAGATTGATCAAGGGGTCCGTTTGAAAGGCTACCAAACTAGTACTTCCAAAATTATCAAATCCAGCATTACAGAAGGCTGAAACAGCCAAAAAGATAGAGGTTAACACCCCTCGTCCCCAGCCAAATTCAGGAATGAAGCGGAAACTCAGGAGAAAGGCACCAATCCCTTCCACCAAAAAAGTCGTCAAAAAGATCGAGCGGATAAAATCCTTTAAGGACTGGGTTTCTCCATAACTGAAACTTTCTTGAATGGTCTCCCGACCACGAAGACTGAGCTTTTGCTTGCCTTGGATATAAAAGATTCCGATAAAGGTCATGAGTCCCAAACCGCCAATCTGGATCAAGAGCATACAGATCAACTGGCCCCATATATTGTAAGTAGAGGCTACTGGCTGGGTAAAGAGCCCTGTCACACAGACCATGGACACGGTCGTAAAGAGATGGTCAAAGTAGGTCGCTTGTGACGTTGTTGCTTGCACAAAGGGGAGACTTAAAAGGAGTGAGCCCAAGAAGATCACTAGGGCAAAACTTAAAAAGATGCGCCGGGCTGGTGATAAGCGAGACAGCGTCGTCTTGATTTTTTCCAAAAAAGATTTGAATAACATAGTTACATTCTACCATAAAAACAGTCAGAACACTCACATGTGGTGCACAATAGCAAGACAGAGTTCGAGTGCCTTATCAAAAGCTTTTGAGCCCCAGTCACGACTGTCATAGTTGTCTAGATCCGCCAAGGAATCTGCAGTAAAGAGTAATTCTCCCCAGACAACACCACGTAGCTGAGCTACTGCCGCAAGAGCAGAACACTCCATCTCCACAACAGCACAGCCTTCTTCCTTACGATAGGCTACCTTTTCAGCCGTCTCTCGGTAAAAACCATCTGTCGTCCAGGTCATGACTTCCTCGTAAGGGATGCCTCTTTGCTCCAAGATTTGCTCAATGGCAGAGATAGCCTCAAGCTGCATCTCCATATAACGAGAAGGTGCTACATAGTGATAGCTGGTCCCCTCATCTCGCAGAGCGCGAATAGGGACGAGAAAGGCATTCTCCTCTATATCGGCTAGGACACCACAGGTTCCAGTGGAAATGATTTGCTCCACACCATAGCCAATCAACCAATCCATAAACTGGGCCGCTGGGGCAGAGCCTACGGGCGCCTGGGCCAGACAAATCTCCTCGCCCTTGTAGTTGAGGACGTAGACTGGATAAGTCTTGGTGGCCGAAACGAACTCACCAACACAATCCGCCCCTACTTCCTTAGCGTAGCGGTCAATCTCCTCCTCCAAAAACGCATAGATGCACTTCTTTGGCAACTTTAAATCTAGCCCCTCATGTGTTGGTATAAGGACCGCCTGGGGGTTGTCGTCAAACTCTAAAATGGGAATCGCATGTTTCTGAATCATAGCTCACCTCCTGTAATTTTGTACTATTGTATCAAAAGCTGACGAAGTGTCAAGGAGTTGTCTTTATCAATCCAGAAATCTCCTCTTCCATACACTTGAGAAATCGTTGCACCGCTGGAGAAGTCGGTTTCTGTTTTGGCAAAATGATTGAGGACTTATAAACACATACCAAATCCAACAACAAAAAAGACATGAATCTGAAATAAGCAGAACATGTCTTTTTTAGCTTGTTTGAAAGTCAAGTAAATAAATCTTAGCTCCTCTAGAACTCCCCTATTTCCACAAAGCACCCAAAATCTGTTTTTCTAATAAGTCTAGGTCCTCTTCCTTTATTTCTCCATTGTCGCTAACGATATAAAGTTGAGCGAAGTAAGCCAACAATGGAGCAACACAAATACGAACCATTTGAGGAATCGTTAACTCTGGATTTACACGTGGATCTGCTAGCAATTCCTTATGAAGTACTCGAAGTTTATCTTGAATAGCATTCCAGATAAAAATCTGTTCATTTTTTAGTTTTTTATTTGAAAAACTCTCCTGCAGAATGATTTTCATCAAAGCACGATTTTTTTTGAGATAGCTCATACGATCATGGACGAGATAACGAACCCTCTCTTCTGTCGTTTCAAAAGCTAAGAGTTCCTCAAAAAAACTACCGAAAATGCCTGGGACTACAGGATGTAAAATAGCCGTCAGTAGATCATCCTTCGTCTTAAAATACTTAAACAAAGTTGCCTGGCTTAGTCCAGCACGCTCAGCTATGTGAAGAGTTGAGGTCCCATGGTAACTCCTGGTTGATATGAGATCCACTGCTGCCTGCATGATTTTTTTCTTTCCTTGAGGGTAATTCGCTTCTTCTAAGTAATCTTCAAACGATTCAAAAACAGTCTTATCCATCTAATCTTCACACCTTTTTAGCATTATTTATGTTGATTTCTAAACTTTACGATAACGACGCAATCCAACAATATTAAGAATTGTTAAAATGATCAAGAAAACCATTAAAACACTAAGATTTGACAAAATATCACCAAGATTGTGCCCGTAAAGAATAATCTGGCTTATTGCATCACCAGAATAGGTTAATGGCAAAAATTTCCCCACAGTTGGAGCCCATTCTCCCATGGATGACAATGGAATAATTCCTGAGAAAAAAAGTTGGGGCATAATCACGAGAGGAATAAATTGCATCATTTGGAATTCTGATTTTGCTAGAGTAGACAAGAGAATTCCAAATGCCAGTGCTACAAGAGCCAGTACCACATTAACTATTATAACATTTAAAATACTTCCTACAACTTCTACATCTAGTAGCCAAATTGCTGCTAAGACGACAACTGCCGTTTGAAAAATCGCAATAATACCGTAAGACAACATATAGCCATAGACGATTTCAGATCGTTTCACTGGTGTTGCTAACAAACGTTCTAGTGTTCCACTGGTGCGTTCTTTCAAAAGCGCCATACCAGAAATCAAAAAGACAAAGAAGAAGACCACAAAGCCAATTAAAATTGGAATCATACGTGCAAAGAATCCAGTATTTTTATCTCCATATTGGTAAGATTCTTTGATTTCAGGCGCCTTTGCATCTAATTTCAATTGTGGAAGAGCTTGTTTGACACGAGATAATAACTGATCGGTGCCTTCATTGACGATACTTGTTCGTAACACTTGTCGTATCATAGATGTCTTGGAGGCATCTGTGTTTGCGTAGTCGACCTGATACTCACCGTCTTTATAAGAAATCACAGCATCTACTTTTTCATTTACTAGCGCTTCTTTGGCTTGATCTAAGCCTTGATAAATCTCGACGTCCACATGATCGAGCTCATCCATTTTCGTTACCAAACCAGTTGGTAGATCTTGTGTTGCCAACTTGACATTCACGGTTGTACTAGCTGAAAACATGAGGTTCATCAACCACATGATAAAAACAGGTGCTATAAACATCAGGGCTAGAGTTCGTTTGTCACGAAGTAATTCTTTGATGACTTTTTTTGCAATCGCTATTGTTCTCATTTTACTCACCTTCTGCTTTTAAAAATACTTCTTCAATACTTGAAACTTGATAACTTTCTTTTAAGTGTTGCGGTGTATCAAAAGCAATGATTTTTCCGCCTAATAATAAGCCGACCTTATCCGTCAACTCTGCTTCATCCATAACATGGGTAGTAACTAATATCCCTACCCCATTGTCTCTAAGCGCGAATAATTCTTTCCAGATTTTCTTTCGAAGAGAAGGGTCGATTCCAACTGTCGGTTCGTCCAAAATCAAGAGTTGAGGATTTCCTAACAGCGCGATAGCAAGAGACAAACGCCGTTTCATTCCTCCAGAATAACCAGATACCGCCTTGTTTAAGTAGTCTGTCAGATCTACTACTTGAGCTATATGAGCAATTTCCGCCTTTAGGTCTTTTTTAGAAAGCCCCTTTAGCTGACCAAAAAATTCCAGATTTTCTTGGCCTGACAAGGACTCGTATAAAGCATCTGATTGGGCCATATAGCCAATATCTCCTAAAATATGGCGATTGGGCATAGTGTGATTTAACACTAAAGCTACGCCTCCATCAGCCTTTTCCATTCCTAACGTAGTCTTAATCATAGTTGATTTACCAGCACCAGACGGACCAATTAAGCCTATAATTTCTCCTGGCTGCAATTCAAAGCTGACATGATTCAGAACTATTTGATGGTCAAAAGATTTTACTAAATCTTGTAAATGTAGTAATGTTTTCATTTACTTCCTCCTTGGTGAGTGATTACTCACTTGCTAAATATAAACCTATTGTAGTGAGTAATCACTCACTTGTCAAGAAAAAATCTGAATTTTTTTAAAAATAAAGCACCAGATATTATTATCTGATGCTTATAATGGATAGCTATTGCTTTTAGAGCTGTTTCTAAATCTCTTCTCGATACTCTGAAATGGTCTTTCCTGTCCACTTTTTAAAGGCCTATTCTTCCTCTGCTTTTCTCAGCCAATCCTACCATCGTCATTGCTATCGCAACTCTAATGACCTTGGCGATGGAAATTCATTTTACTCATTTTTATATGAAACAGACTAAGAAATTTTCAAGACCTAATTGGGAGTTGTTTTAGCTACAATCCATCTCTCAAACACAAAAACTCTCCCTTCTCTTTCGAGAAAGGAGATTCTTTTTTATCCTTGTCCGCCAGGGGCTGGACCGCCACCTTGAGGGCCTCCATTTGGTCCACCACCTCCAGGCATAGAGTTGACAATTTCCGTTTGTTTTTCACCGTTGAGATAGATATCTCCACCTGTGTAGGTCGCTGTTCCATCAAAGTCAAAACCTGTTTGACCAGTCATTTTAATGGTTCCGCCTGTAACTGTGATATTGCCGTTTGAGTCGATTGGGTCTGTGTCTCCTTGACCGACTTCTACTGTCAGGTTCCCACCGTTCATAGTGAAGAAGATTTCACTCTGTTGGGCATTTTTATTAGCTGCATTGACTCCATCATCTGTTGAGTAGATGCTAATATCCCCACCGTTGATAGTGATTGACTTACCTTCAAGTCCTTCTGTCGAATTCTTGACGGTGTAGGTACCACTATCGATGACGAGGTCTCCAGATGCGTGGATGCCATCATCTCCTGCTGTGACGGTGATGTTGTTGTTGGATAGGTACATGGTCCCAACTGAAGTATCCTCGTCATTGTCCACCTTGACCCCATCCTCTTTGGCATCGATGGTCATGGTCGTACCAGTGATGTTGAGTTCATCATTGACATTGAAGGCATCGCCAACTGCTGTGATGTTATAGGTTCCACCCGTGATGTGGAGGGTGTCGTTGGCCTTGATACCATTGTTCTTCTTGCCATCTACATTGAGAGTTCCTTTCCCGTTGATGGTCAAATCCACCTTAGAAAAGAGAGCTGCGTCTGCTTTTTCGTCACTGTTAGAGCTTGAGTCAGAGAGACTGTTGGTGGTTCCCTCTGCTAGAGTCAAGTAGACATGACCAGCTGATGTCGCAGATATCGCTGCATTGGTATTGGTCATGGTCGCGCCTTTTAGGACTAGATGAACATCTGCAGACTTATCTGCCTCGATCTTGATCTGCACTCCGTCAGACTGACCTGAAATCACATAGGTCCCAGATTTTGTGATGGTCACTGTTGATTCAGAGACTGTCACGCCATCCCCAAAGACGTTTGCTGATGAGCCAGATAACTCAATCTTAGAAGCTGTGCTTTCGTCATAAGAAGTATCATTGTCCTTCTCTGTAAAATAGGATGATTGGTTTGTCTTTGTTGCAGTTGTTGTGGCACTATTTGTCGTTGCATTGGTATTGGATGTAGTTGTTGACTGGGCACATGCTGCTATCAGCACCATTGCCGTTAAACTCGTTGCGAGTAGGGTCCATTTTTTTGATTTCATGCCTTTTTCCTCTCCTTCGTATGATATAGCTAGACAGTCTACAGAAGATTCCTGAAACAAAACTAAAACTTTTCTGAAAGTTTCCTTAAATTCAGTTTCACTTAAGTTTCGCTTAATAAAACTTTTAGAAATGTCCTCTAGACTTGTTCCAAGCAAGTTTACCTTGTTTAATCTATGATTTATCTAAAGGAGAAATTGCTTATGAAACCCCTAGAAACAAGCTTTGAACGGATCGAAACCAAGTATATGGTTTCTAAAAAAGACTTACAGGATTTAATAGAAGATTTGAAAGACTACCTCGTCGAGGACGACTATCCGACTTCGACCATTTCTAATATCTACTTTGATACAGAAGATTTTCAGCTCATCCAAGACTCCTTGCAGGATCAGCATAAGAAGGAAAAAATCCGTATGCGGACCTATCTCGCGCAACCAAACGCTGAAAGTCCCGTCTTTCTAGAAATCAAGTCAAAAGATGATGCCGGTGTCGGTCACAAGCACCGCGTCCTAGCTCAGTCAGATACCATCACCCAACTCATCACTAAGGGTTGGGGAGGAAACCTGATCAAAGATAGCTTTCTGGTAGCAGAGGTTCAAAAGCTACGTCAACGCTACAGTGAAGCTCTCAAACCGCGTATCTATATCTCTTATGACCGTTTTTCACTAAAAGAAAAAAAGAAAATCCAAGGATTCCCCTACCAGAAAATTCGTGTCACTCTTGACCAAAACCTGACCTATCGTGATAAACAGGTCAGCCTATTCGCTGACAAGGAAGGCTTGCCTCTCTTAGAAGACGACCTGATCATCATGGAAATCAAGGCGCCTGGTGACAAACCGCAATGGCTACAGGATATCCTTGATAAATATGGGCTAGTAGAGCAAAAATTCTCAAAATACTCCTGCGCCTACCATAAATCACAAGGACTAGCCTATGCCCCACAACCCATCGGAGAAAGTGTAGGTAATGCTTATGTCTAACCTTTTTAACTCTATTTTCAACGACGCAACCGCCACTGCTGACCCCCTCCAACTCCTACTCGCCCTTGTCGTCAGTCTTTTTCTAGGACTAGCACTCAGCTGGGCCTACAAGCAACGGACTCTTTACACACGGGAATTTGTCATCAGTTTGACCCTTTTACCTTGTTTAATGACGCTGGTCATCTTCCTCGTCAATGGCAGTCTCGGAACGTCGATTGCAGTAGCAGGGACCTTTAGTCTCATTCGTTTCCGTTCTGCAACGAGTGGCTCTCGAGAGCTAATCGCTATCTTTCTAGCTATGATCATCGGTCTGGCGGCAGGGACAGGCTACCTTCTCTTGGCCGTACTCTTCACGGTCCTTATCCTAGGAATATGGCTCCTTTTGGAAAAACAACAGAGCAAGAGCAATCACCAACGTCGTAGACTCTTAACCATCACACTTCCCAATAAAGAAGACCGCCTGGATACTATCCAGGTCGCGCTGGATCAATTTTGTACCGAGTCTGACCTTATTTCAGTAGATACCAGCAATGCTGGTGAATCCTTGCAAACCGTCTACGAAGTCGATCTCCATCCTCAAGTAGACGACTTCCAACTGACAAGCTACCTGACAAGCAAGATTTCTCAGTGCGATGTTTCCTTGACCAAGAAAGCCAAAAAGAAGAAAAATCTATAAGACTAAAGCTCATAAAAAGAACAGCCCAAGCTGTTCTTTTTAGTTTTCTTTTACTGGGATTTCCTTGATAACTCGCGCAGGATTGCCAGCTAGGACGACATTGTCTCCAAAGGACTTGGTGATCACGGCCCCTGCTCCAGCGACGACGTTATTTCCCAGTGTCACTCCAGGAAGGACAATGACGCCACCTCCAGCCCAGAAATTATCTCCAATGGTGATGGGCTTGCCGTATTCGACCCCTGAATTGCGTTCATCCGGATCCAGTGGATGGAGTGGGGTTAAAAACTGACAGTTGGGGCCAAGCATGGCGTTGTTCCCGATGCGAATCGGACAAACATCCAGCATGGTCAAGTTCCAATTAGAATAAAAATTTTCCCCTAGATGGATATTGACTCCATAATCGACCACCAAGCGTGGATTGATATAGAGATTTTGCCCAGTTGAGCCAAACCAAGTCTTGATAATATCCGCTCCATTCAAGGGATCTTCTTCCTTGTTAAAGGCAGCCTGTTTTTGGCGAGAAGCTTGTGCCAAGGCACGCAACTCTGGGTCCGACGGACGGTAAGGCTCCCCTGCTATCATTTTCTGGTATTCGCTAGCCATCTTATCACCTCACACTTAATTTGGACCCATCATATCAAAAAGACTTTGAAAGGTCAAGAATAAGCCGGTCTAGGACTTCTTTCTAGACTCTCGAAACCATTCCCCATCCAAACTCAAAACAACTTACTTGACAAAAGCTTGACTTCATGGTTTAATATACCCCGTAAGGGTATATTTGGAGGTGCCTATGTTTCACTTATTATTTACAAAAATTGACAGTATTTCGACCAGCGAGTTAGAAGCTAAACTCAGAGAACCGATTCAGCTACTGGATGTTCGGACGCCTACGGAATTCCATAGAGGTCATATCAAAAATGCCAAGAATGTCCCTCTATCCGAAATCGGATCTTATACACCAGCGACAAAAGAAACACTCTATGTCATTTGTCATTCTGGTGTGCGAAGCAAACTAGCTGCGAAAAAGCTTAAGAAAAAAGGATATGATGTCATAAATGTCCGAGGCGGTATGAGCGCTTGGACAGGCAAGGTCATCTAGAAGCATCAAATGGGCTACGCAGCCTTGAACCTTATCGAAGGTCTGAGCGATAATATCCAATGGTGTCAGCTCGGAGACGATCTGAATAAGGGCAAAAAATTCCTAGATGTACACATAAGTGGCGAATTTCAGGTGGCGACCCAAGATCGATACCATCCATAACCCCTAAATGAACTAGGGGAGAGCTTGGATGAACCAGACAAGAACCAAACCTACATCCTTAACTGCCACAGTGTTTTGCGCAGCTAGATCACAGAGCGTATCCTCTAGTGGCAGGATTTACCGTCCAAAACCTTGATGGCGCTTATTCACAATATAAAATGGCTAATCCAGAAGGAGTCGAATATGGAAACGAGTATCAGCATGGCTGACTTTTATGAAAAATACCTAAATGAAAATCTAAATCTTATCGATGTACGTGAAGTGCATGAATTCCAAGCAGGACATGCACCAGGTGCTAAAAATCTGCCTTTAAGTACCTTGGAGCAAGGTTACAAAGAACTCAAACCTGACCAGGAATATCATGTCATCTGTCAAGGTGGAGTCCGTTCCGCATCTGCTTGTGAATTTCTAAGCGCCCAAGGCCTCACCGTTATCAATGTAGAAGGTGGTATGAATGCTTGGCCCGGTCAAGTAGAATAAGCAAAAAACCGATTAAGAAACTTAATCGGTTTTTTCATTTCTGCAACCCGCTGATATAGGGCTCGTAGCCCATCGCTTTTAAAAAAGAAGCACATTGACGGCATCTAAAAAGAGGTTGCTCGTTGGTATCGGGGGGACTCATCCGTTTGGCCGACGTGATTTCTTTATCGAAATAGACTTAAATACCTTTGTCTGCATTGTTTATCAATAGCAAATTAGTTTATTTCCGTTTAATCAAGTATCGGATAGCCTTTTCTAGGCGTGCCTTTTGAGCTTCAGGATCATCTAGTGGCTGATTGATACATTCAGTAAGGTTTTCCGTAATTATCATCTCAATCACGCGCTCCACACTAGATTTCACGGCTGTCAGTTGCGTCACAATATCAGCACAATCACGATCTTCTTCAATCATCTTTTGAATCCCACGCAACTGGCCCTCTGAACGTTTCAAACGAGTAATATACTTTGAGTTTGTCATTGATTTATCCTTGGTCACTTTTTCTTCATTATATCTCGAATAAGGAGCTTTGTCAAAATTCTCATCCTATCTGTCTTTATAGGAGACAACCTTTTCTCTGTATCAGAAAGAAAAGATTGGTGAGCAAGAAAATGGAAAAGAAACTCTATTCTTCTTGAAGCTCGATGGGAAATAAAATTTCCTATTAACCAACTGACTTTTATGCCTTATATCTTGGACAAAAAGGCTAGGATCACTATCCCATAGACTAGGACTAGAGCCAGCCCAAATCCGATACCAAACCACTTGTAAAACTTATCCATTCCGCTGTAACGTTCGACATAGGCCCTGGTCGGCTTGTCTGGATCATACCAGACCGTCAGTTCCGAATGAAGGGGGAAATGGGTCTGCATCAAGCGTTTGAAGGAAACAAAGGAGTTGCTGTAGCGAGTGATTGAAGGCGCCAGCATATCTTCTCTTGTATAGTCCTTTAAAAATTTAGTAGTCCCCCACGGAATTGTGACCGTTTTGAACATAAAATACTGCAAGGTTTTCTTATAAGTAATCCCATCCACCGTATATTCGACGATAGGTGGATATCCCTCACGAAAACGGCTATAGCCGATAACTGTTCCCTGTACGGATGACTGGGCAAGGCGGACCAACTTCTGATCTCGAAGATAAAGGTAGAGAAAGGTCCCACATACAAATACAAAAGATAGGAAGGTGACGATTGTCCCAACTATCAAACCAATCACTTCTTTATTCATATGAACTCCTCCTGTTATTTTATACAGTAAAATCTCAAAACTAACTCATCCAGAAAGGACATCGATGTCCTCGAGTCTACTCTTCAGATTTTTCTTTTGACTGTTTTTCTCTTAAATCTTTCATAGATTTTGATATGATATCTCTCACCTGTTCGTCAGTAAGTCCTGGAATCTGGTAATAAGGATTATTGGACTCGCTTTTTGACGGCTTTGTTCCTGATCTTTCGGTTTTAGAACTTTGTTCAGTCGAAGACGAGGATTTCGACTCTGGGGAACTGGATTCTTTGGTCTTAGAAGAGCTGGACGACTCAGACTCAGAAGGCTTGGACGTTTCAGGCGTTTTAGAATCAAGCTTAGGTGGCTTGTTTACTTGGTCGTTCGGCTGTTTCACAGGTTTATAGAATAGCCCAAAAGACAGCAGCAAGGCCATCAAGATCCCAATGCCAGCCAAAGTTCTTTTATTAGCTTCAGCCGAGGGAACCTTTACTCCCTTTGTACTGAGTATTTTCCATTCTGGATGCTCTTTTTCTATGGCTTTTTTCTGTCTCCTAAGAGGACCAAGTAGAAAATGATTAAAAGGCACAATCGTTACCATAGCCACCGTTACAAGTGGGACATAATTGGAATGACTTGATACCAGTAGAACATCGAGTATAGCGAGAAGAATGAAGAGGAAACGCCCCACAAACTTACGAATTTGATGCTCTTTTTTAATCTGCAAATATCTCTCTTGTGACATTATCATCCTCTCTTTTCTATTTCTTCCTTAAATATCACTTTCCCCTGTTCATACTTTCGCACAGCTAAAAGCCAGCGTATTGGATTGTTTTGGAATAAGAAAAGGTACAACAAGGCAGGAAAGAGACCTGCTAAAGGCGAGAAAAAGATTTGTATATCAAATGCCTCTTGCTTATTGAATGAGTCAATAGTGCCCGGAATTGCAGCAGCAAATATTACTATAGTAGTCATAAAAACTAGTAGCATGACAATCATAAAAGCCAACATTTTCGCAAACGTCGCTTTTTTCTCACTAAAATTTTCCCAGAACAAATTTGAATAAACTGCTTCTTTAAACTCTTTCTTTGTTGCTCCTTGGACTCGTTTCACTCCTTTATATAAGGCGACTTCCATCATCCATATAAATCCAAATAGGATAAAGGAAAGACAAAGAATAAAAATAGGAACCATCCCACTATTATAACGAAGGCCTGAGAAAATTGGTATTGCAACAAATCCTCCGAGTAAACCTAACAAAGAGAATATAGCAATTAAAGGAGCAATCCCCCTATTCGATCTCCTAGCCCCTTCTGTATTTAACAAGGCACTCTTATCTGCTACAAGAGCCTCTTTTGTTCGCGTATTATAGTAAACGGCCTTATCACCACTCTGTCCAATAAAAATTATTTTTCTCATATAAAATCACCACAGTTTTCACTAATCACTATAATCAGAAACTTCAATTTTATCATAGGTTGTTGATAAAACATCGCCAACCACTGGTAATGGTAATAGCGTTTCTCTCGTGTTTCTAGTTCTTCTCTTCCCTAAATAATACTTTCCCCTGCTTGTATTTTCGTACGGCTAAGAGCCAGCGGATTGGATTGTTTTGAAATAGTAGAAGAACCACGCTAATTGGGACGATCGTTGCTCCGATTGGCACCATGAACATCGACGGTTCAAACCATTCATGTTCATAGTAGGGAATGAAGGTCCCAGGTATGGCAAAGAACACAACAATAACAAAAACAAATAGAAGAACGAGGATAACAAATAGATACAAGATGATTTTATCGACTGTTGGTTCCTTATCTGGAGACTTTTTCCAAAATTTACTACTTTCAACTGCTTCTTTAAACTGCTCTTCACTTGCTGGGACAAGCGACTTGGCCCCACTGTAAAAAAGTTTTTCAAATCCATAAACACTTCCGATAAAAACGAAAAGGATAGCGGCTAGATGGATTGGAACCATCCACTCACTCAATCTAAAGGGCGCTATCAAGGAACGAATCCAAATACTGATGATAGCAACTAGCAAGAAAGCAAAGAAGACAACCCAAGGCCACTTGGATTTCTTTGAACTGATGGCACCTTCGGTGTCTGACGAGGTACTAGATTCTGTCGCTAAAGCCTCTCTCGTCCTTGTATTATAGTAGACGGATTGCTGGTTTCCTTGGCCTATATAAATGATTTTTCTCATCTCACATTTCTCCCTCTTTTCCTCGGCTATCGTCCTGTAATGTCTCTATCAGCTCTTTGAACAGTCGTTTGCGCGTTTTCATCTGAAATTCATAGACAATATAAACAAGTGAAAAAATCCCTAACATATACATCATCAAGAACAGAAAATCAGAGTAGGTAAAATAACGATAGATGGAAAACAGAATCATGAGAAAACAAAAAACCTCAACTAGGACTGTCCATCTAGATTTTCTTCTAAGTGTTTTAATATTGGCTTTTGTTAACCGAACTTTTCTAAATCTATCTGTCTTCATTTTACGTCGGGTAGATTTGGCAAGAAGAATTGTTCCGAAAATCAAAAACAGAGACATCAAGATAAAGAAAAGCAGATTGAAAGGTGAGGAGACATCTCCAAAGGTTTGGTTGAGCAACTTCGACAGCCGTTGCAAGGAAAAGACTGCAATAGGAGCTGCAATGGCTGAATAATTCATGCCTTGTTTTACTTCATAGAATACTTGATTCCTCAGATCATAATAAATAAAATAGTCCTCCAGAGGGCCCATACTGATTAAATTTTTTACACTTGTGTCCATCTATTTCCTGTCTCCTAAACTCAATACGGATGTTCAAACAAAGTTCTACTTTCTCTTAAAATCATCGTGACAACGATTGCAAGCAGTCTACTGATTTTGGGCATTTGCCTTCCTAGAGAAAGAAAAGATTATTAGTATTATAGCATGAACCCCTAGAAAAGGTAAAATATCCTCGACCGATGCCTTTGCCAGAGCCAAGAAAGCTTTCGTCATTTCATAAAAAGCGAACAAGTCCGCATTCTAAAAACAGAATGCGAGCTTATCCGCCTTTTTCTATGTCTCTAAAGTAAATGATGTGTTTTCCTCGTCTCATCGTGCCAAGCGAATGCGGGTCACAATCCCATCTGGGTCTACAAGATCCAGTTCACTCGAATTTAGCCATTTGATCGGTGCCTCTAGCTCTTGTGCTTGCTTAACGATGGCTAGGAGCTCTTCCTTGTTTTCGACCTCAAGGACGTAGTAGGCTAAACCTAGTAAGCCTTGCTTACGCGAAGCCAGATTTTTTCCTCCCCATTCATTGACTGCTAAATGATGATGGTACTTCCCAGCTGCTATCCAACTGGCACTAGGAATACTAAATTTATCCTCTAGCCCTAACACTTTTTGATAAAACTGACTCGCCGTGCGGCTATCCTTAACCGATAGATGGATATGCCCCATTCTCGTCCCTTCAGCTAGGAGAAAGGGATCTACCTTTTCCCCTAACTCATAAATGTCCTGTGCCGCAAGGGCCTCTGTCACACCGATAATGCGGCCGTCTTCTCGAATATCCCATGAAGACACTGGCTTATCACGGTAGAGTTCAATGCCATTTCCTTCTAAATCCTCCAGATAAAGAGCCTCACTGTATCCATGATCCGCACCTCCGACCAGAGGAATGCGTAAATCACTTAGGTGTTTCAAGACATCTGCCAAGGCTTTTCGTGTCGGCAACAAAATCGCCAAATGATAGAGCCCATAATGCTCCCTTACTTCGCCAGCCTTTTCTGCCTGAATCAAGTGAACCAAGGCTTTTCGACCAAGTCCCAAAATCGCTTCTGTCTCCGTTTGCGATAAAATCTCCAAGCCAATAATCTGATGATAAAAAGCCGTTTGACTCGTCAAATCCTTGACATTTAAAACCGCCTCTGCTAGGTAAATGTGGCTTTGGTATGCGTAAGTCATAAGGTTTCTCCTTTTTGTTGTAACTTCATCGATTACATCAATTATACACTATTGAGATAAAATGTCAACGAAGACAACTCAAAAGAGCTGGAAACCAGCTCTTCTTTTTATTTAACAACAAGCTCGTAGCGAGTTTTGCTGGTAAAGGTTTGCCCTGCTTTGAGAATGACTTGGTCTTTAAAGTCACTGTGAATGGCATCTGGTAAAGCCTGCGCTTCAAGAGCAATTCCATTGTGCTGCACCATTGGCTGACCAGCTATGATGACACTCTCATCCACAAAGTTTGCTGTGTAGACCACAAAGCAAGGGGCCTCTGTCTTGAAAAGCAGGAAACGACCTGAGTTTTGGTCATAAAGGAAACCAGCATTGTCATGACCTGCAGGAAGAGCAAATGGGTGATCCAAACCAGATACCAACTGGATTTGCTCATCTTCCTCTGCAAAGATATCCTTGAGCAAAGCACCATTGTAGATGTGTTTAACAACATCACGAGTGGCATCTGGAGTTTTTGCTGGCACACCGTCCGGAGCGATTGGGTAAATGCCCTCCGTGTTTAGTTGGAAGACATGGCGGTCAACTGTCTGCGTGAAATCACCAGACAAGTTGAAGTAGCTGTGATTAGTTGGATTGACCAGCGTATCCTGATCGGTCGTCACCTTATAGCTGACTTCGTAGGCACCAGTTTCTTCCAAGTGGTAGCTAATCCAAATCTTGAGATTACCAGGAAATCCTCCTGTCCCATCTGTACGCTCGGTGTAGAGAGTCAAGCCATGGTCGCTCACCTCGACCAATTCAAACAAGCTCGAATCCCAACCTGTTGAACCACTGTGGTTACAGTTGCTAGCATTATTGACTTCAAGAACATAGGTCTGCCCATTGAGCTCAAATGTCGCACCTGCAATACGGCCCGCTACAGGACCTACACTTGCTCCATGTTTGGGACTATTGCCTACATAGCTATCAAAATCATCAAAGCCCAAAATCACATTGGCAAAGTTTCCAGCCTTGTCAGGTGTGACATAGCGCAAGATGGTCGCACCATAGGTCATAATTTCTAGTTGGTAGCCACTGTCAGTCTCAAAGCGATAGGCGAAGACATCCTTGCCCTCATGATTTCCAAATACACGTTCTGTGTATGCTTTCATTCTTCTCTCCTTTGACTCATTTCTCTTAAGTAAACAAACCATAGAGAGTGTATTCACCATCTATGGTTGTAGTTTTTATTTTCAGAATCCTTTGTCAGAAAACCTTAAGTAACTTCTTAACAAAAAAGGATTCTTCTATATTTGTTTTATGCTTCCACACGTTCAGTCCATGAAGTCGCTGTGGTTTGGAGAACTTTGTTGAGTTCATCAATGTTCTCAAATCCAGTTGTGCGTAACCATTCACGAGCTGCTGCTTCACCGTCTTTGATATAGGCTTCAACTGATCCAGCCCAGGTTGCACGGCCACAAAGAACTCCATTGAAGTTTGCGCCTGATTCGTGGGCAAAGACAAGAGTTTCTTGGAAAAGTTTAGCTGACACTCCCGCACTCAAGTAGATGTATGGCAAGTTAGTTGCTTCATCTTGTGCTTTGAAGAAGGCTGCTGCTTCTTCACGAGTATACACGATTTCACCATCGCCAAAACCTTCAACGTATTTGACATTGACTGGAACTTCCACTTTCAAGACATCGATGTTGAATCGTGGGTCTGAGAAGACCTTCATGGCACCGATAACCTTGTGAGGTTTTACTTTAGCGTATTCTGCAGAACCTGCGTCAGCAATTTTTTCATCGTAAGCCAAGATTTCAAGGAAGAATGGAATGTCTTCCGCCACACACTCAGAACCAATACGTTCGATGTAGGCTTGTTTTTCTTGGTTGAGTTCGTCAGAGCTGTCTACGTCATAGTAAAGCAAGAACTTAACAGCGTCTGCACCTTGTTCTTTGATGCGTTTGGCAGACCAAACATCCAAGCAGTCAGGCAAGCGTTTAGTGCTAGTTGTATCGTAGCCAGTTTTCTCATAAGCAAGGAGAAGACCAGCATTTGGAGCAAGCGCTTTTGTAGCTGGGAGACCATACTCAGGGTCGAGAAGCATAGAGGATGCGTATTTTGTCAATTCATCTGCAACCAATACTTTAAGTTCTTCCATTTGAGCTACTGTTGGCTCTTCTGTTTGGTATTGAGCCATGAGGCGTTTTAAAGCACCACGTTGGTCAAAGGCAAGAGCTGAGATAATGCCGTTCTCGTCAGAGAGTTTTTGCAAGCAAGCTACTTTATTGGGACTTAATTGTAATTTACTCATAGACACTTCCTTATTTTTGATATTCATGAATGATCACACCTTGTACCACACGGTTTACAGTGCCAGTAGGAGATGGTGTATCTGGTTTATTTTCTACCTTGAGTGAAGTCAATAGGGCAAAGAGTTGAGCATAAACGATGTAAGGGAAGACACGGTAAATATCGTTCAAAACACCGCCACAGCCAAGGGCTACTTCTTTGACATTTTCAAGACCAAAGGCTTGATCACTCAAAAGCACAACACGACGAGCAATGTGATCACCAGCCACTTCACGAACTAAGTCCAAGTCGTACTTGCGAGTGTAGTCTGTCGTTGTGCCAAAGACCAAAACAACTGTATCTTCATTGATAAGAGATTTTGGACCGTGACGGAAGCCAACTGGGCTTTCATACATGGTCGCAACTTGACCAGCTGTTAGTTCCAAAATCTTGAGCTGAGCTTCATGAGCAAGCCCAAAGAAAGGACCAGCGCCCAGGTAGATAACACGGTTAAAGTCAAGGTCAACCAGCTCTTTAACATCTGCTGCATTGTCTAGAATCTTACGAGCAAGGCTAGAAACAACTTCAAAACGTTCAGCTTTCACAGCAAATTCTGTAGGATCAAAGACCAAGAGAGCTGTTAGCATCATAGATGTAAAGCTAGAAGTCATGGCAAATCCAGCGTCATTGGAAGCAGCTGGTTGCAAGATCAAAAGATTGCGCTCATCGCCATGAGCTTGAAGAGCCAATTTACCATCTGCAGCACATGTAATGGTCACTTGATAGAGGTCATCAACCAAGGCTTTGGCCAAATCAACCGCCGCCACACTTTCAGGTGAATTCCCACTACGAGCAAAGGAAACAAGGACAGTCGCCACATCTTTTTTCAAATAAGTTTCTGGATTGGCAACAATATCAGTTGTCGCAATGGCATTGAAATTCCATTTACGTTCGTCATAGACTTCCTTAAAGTAAGGCACCAAGGTATCTCCCACATAAGCAGAAGTACCAGCACCCGTCAAGATGACCTTGATATAGTCATGCTTATCAGCGATTCCTTGTAGGAAGGCTACAATTTCTTCTCGTTTTGCTTGATAGGCTTCAAAAGCCTCTTTCCATACATCAGGCTGTTGGTAGATCTCACGAGTCGTGATTTCTGCACCCAGTTCAAGTAATTCTTCTTTTGTGTAATTTAGCATAGAGTTCCTCTAATCTATTGTTGTTTCATTCCTATTGAAAATATGGGAATGGGAGTGACTCCCATTCCCATGTATATTCTATACAAGCTGTTCTAACGATTTTCACGTTGTCACATCTTATACTCAATGAAAATCAAAGAGCAAACTAGGAAGCTAGCCGCAGGCTGTACTTGAGTACGGCAAGGCGACGCTGACGTGGTTTGAATTTGATTTTCGAAGAGTATTATTCATCTTCGTCATCATCGAAGCCTGCTAACAAATCATTGACTTTCACAATGCTTTCTGCAGCACGGCTCTTGTAGTCCGCATCTGCACCTGTAAGGCTGGCATTGATAAATTCAATCACCATTGGAAGATTCATCCCTGCGTAGAGTTCAATGTCGCGGCCTTCCATAATCAAACGGCTTACCACGTTACAAGGTGTTCCGCCGAGAAGGTCCGCAAAGACTAGGAAATCATCCAACCCTTCGATAGCAGCTTCAAATTTTGCAGTAAATTCTTCTGGACCATCTTCTGGAAGAAGAGCCACTGCATGAATGTTGTCCTGTGGACCCATGATCATTTCTGTGCTACCTTTAAGTTCTTCACAGAAACGACCATGACTCACCAAAATTAATGACTTACTCATAAATTATGCGCCCATTCCAAGCAAGAATTTACCGATGAATGAAAGACCTACTGCAAGAACGATAATGATACCGATCGCTTTAGTAGAGTTCATACCTTTCTTACCAAGCAACCAGAAGATAAAGGCAGTAAAGATTGCTGGGAGCAAGCGTGGGAAGATTGAGTTCAAGATGTCTTGGAAGTCAATCATCTTTTCACCGATTGGCAATTTGTAAGAAATGTCAAAGTTGATCATTGTTGCTACAAGAGCACCCATCATGAAGACACCAAGTACAGATGCAGCATCAATCAAAGCTGTCAAGGTACTTTGCATGTTGTTGATAAGGTTAACCCCTTCTTTGTAGGCAAATTCCAATTGTTTCCAACGGAAGATGTCATATGCAACTGCAACTGCGATCCAAAGGAAGATACCCCATGGTTGGCCAGCGATAGCCATAGTTGCTGCGATAGATCCCATGATAGCAGGTACAAGTGAACCAAAGATAGTATCTCCAAGAGGAGCGAATGGTCCCATCAAACCTGTCTTGATACCGTTAACGGCATCTTTTGAACCCACACCATCTTTTTCTTCCATGGCAAGGTCAAAACCAGCGATAATTGTGTGGAAGAATGGTGAAGTATTGAAGAATTGAGTATGAACTTTCATCATTTCTTTCAATTCAGGAGTTCCATCCCCATACATTTTACGCAATTGTGGCAAGATCATGTAAAGGTAACCTGATGCTTGCATACGCTCGTAGTTCCATCCCAATTGGAAAGTGAACAAGCTACGTTTGTTGATTTGATTAAAATCTTCTTTTGTTAATTTGTAATTAGAATTCGTCATCTTCAATTTCCCCACTTTCTGATGGTGTAGAAGGTGCTGCTACAGCTACTTTTTGGCTGTTCTTAAAGTGAACAACTGCAAGGAAGATACCTACGATAGAGATACCGATCATAGACAATCCTTTGAAGTTGTTAGCAAAGCCAATCTTTTCAGCAACATCAGCAGGAAGAGTACCAAGGATACCCGCAACAGCTCCACCAAGACCTGTTACATATGAGTAAAGAACAGTCAACATAGCTGTCAAACCGAATCCCATTGCAAGGTAGTGAAGGTTACGTTTAACTGGAAGGTAACGAAGCAAGATTGCAAATCCGAGACCTGGAAGCATACGACCTGCAAGTGTCAAACCATCTGCAACCCATTGGTATTCTTTAACAAGGTTTACAACACCTTGTACGAATTCTCCACCAAAAGCAAGAGCGAAGAATACTGGAAGGGCACGAGAAAGAGCCCATGGAAGCGCACCAAGTAGATAGTTACGTTCGATACCTTTGTAGTCAAAGCGTTCGATCGCAGCATCAATACGGTGTGCAAAGAAAGTAGTTGTCATACGTCCAAGAACGTCGAAGTATGTCAAAAGTGCTGCTACTGGTACAGCGATTGTTGTAATCGCAAGATCTGTATCAATACCTTGAGAGATAGAGAATGCTGTTGCAAGAACCGCACCAGAAGTTGCGTCAATACGAGAAGCACCACCGAAGGTACCAACCCCGAGAACGAACAACTGCAAGCTACCACCGATAAACAAACCAGTTGTCACATCTCCCATGATCAAACCAGTAATGAAACCAGCGAATACAGGGGAACCTGCAGATGAAACGATTGTCAACTCATCACAGATTTGATAAGCTGAGTACAAAGTGAGAAGTAAAATTTGCCACCATTGTATCATAACAATGACCTCCTAAAAATTTTTTCCTATTTTAATAAGCTCAAAAAGTCTGAAACTGGATCATTTGGAACCATTTGAGCAGTGAGTTTCACACCTTTTTCTGCTAGTTTGTGGAAATCTTCCACATCCTTGTCTACCACGTTGATAGAACGTGTGATAGAGCGAGTTTCTGGTGTTTGAGACATATTGCCGACGTTGAGTGTTTCAAGCGGTACACCTGCTTCGACCAAACCAAGGAAACGGTCTGGTTTACGTGCAACGATAAAGAGACGTTGGCTATCGTATTTACCAGCAAGGATATTTGCTGCTGCTTTCTCAACTGGCAAGATACTGAGTTTCACACCTGGTGGTGTCGCAAGTTTCAAACCACTCTTTTCAATATCGTTGTTAACAACTTCGTCGTCTACAACCATAATGCGTGAAACATTTAGTTTTCCAGCCCAAAGATTGGCTACTTGACCGTGGATCAAACGTCCATCGATACGGCATCCTACAATTGTCATAAGTTTTCCCCCTTTATGTGTTTTAGTGTAGGTTTACGAGTTAAACGAATCTCTTCTTTATATTCGCCCTCAGTTTCAAAGATAATGATGCGGTTAGCACCTTCCTTGAGATAACTATGAGGGATATAAAGTGAGAGGGTCGGGCCGACGTTCCAGAAACGCCCTAGGTGACGCCCGTTGACAAAGGCAACTCCCTTACCAAACTCAGACAAGTCTAAGTAGGTATCCTTCGGCTCTTCGACCGTAAAGTCGAAAGCGTAAAAGGCTGGTTGTCCTTCTGTCCATCCTTTTGAAAAATCAATCTTCTCAGGATTATCCAGTGGTAGTGGATATTGTTTCCAATTCAGTAAGAAATGTAGATCCTTGCAGACACCTGTACGAATTCCTTTACGTTGCGTATCTGCCAAGAACTTATGACCGTAGTTGACACGCCCCATATTTTCGATCAAGATGTCAATCTCTGAAAAGCCTTCTCGGTTGCCTTGACAGTAGATATCTTCACCAATCTCTGTCTGGTATTGAGTAGCAATCCATTGACCATCTACAAAGAGTTGAGCTCGGTCACGTCCATCGATGATACGGAGGCGTTCCTCTTCTGCATCCCAACTTGCCTCCGTGCGGTAGAGAAGGTAGCCATAACTTTGACCAAGTTCTTCCATCGCTTTTGGATAGAGGCTTTCAGTAGGACTAGAGAGACTATCCAGAGTTTCAAACAAGGAAACTTTTTCGACCAATGGAATGGACCCTATCTCCATGCTTTCCTTATAGAGTGGTTCCAACTGTGGATACTCTGGGAAGTGTGTTGCCATCATCTTCTTGACTGCTAAGTATTTAGCAGTTGGATTTCCTTCTTCATCAAGAAGGGCGTCATAGTCGTAAGATGTGACTTGTGGCAAATCCAGAGTCCCTCGAGCCGAGCAACCATTCATGAAACCAAAGTTTGTCCCTCCATGGAACATGTAGAGGTTGATAGAGCCTTGCTCCAATACCTCTCGAACAGCTTCTGCCAATTCTTTAGGATCCCGTGTGATGATGGGTTCTTTCCAACGGTTGAACCAACCATCCCAGAATTCCATACACATGAGGGGCCATTTCTTGCCATGCTCATCAAAGAATTCCTGCATCTGTGAAAAGTTGTACGGAGCTTTAGAACCGAAGTTTCCTGTCACAAAGAGATCGTCTTCGATCAAGGTTCCGGCTTTCAGAGTAGCCCTCCATGGACCATCTGAAGTAAAGAGTGGGCAATCAATCCCTCGGTCTTCCATCAATTTCCGAATTGCTCGTAGATAAGACTTGTCTTCTCCATAAGAGCCATATTCATTTTCGACTTGCATCATAAGAATGTTTCCACCATTATCCAACAAGCGAGGCACAAGCCTTGGCAATAATTGGTCATAATAGCGAGCAACAGCCTCGATGTAGGCCGGGTCGGACGAGCGAATTCGCATGTCCTTTGTCAAGAGCCAAGCCGGCAAGCCACCAAATTCCCATTCCGCACAGATAAATGGAGACGGGCGTACAATGGCATAGAGACCTAGATCTTGTGCAATTTGAAGAAATCTCTCCAAATTTCTGGCACCTTCAAAATCAAACTCCCCTTCAACAGGTTCGTGTAAATTCCAAGCCACATAGGTCTCGACTGTATTAAAGCCAAGCGCCTTTAAGTTATAGAGAGAATGATACCAATCCTCTGCTGGAATCCTAAAATAATGAATGGCGCCGGACAAAATCTTGAACGGTTTTTCGTCTAAATAGAAATCGTCCTCAATTTTAAATCTGGTCATGTTATTACCTCTGACGAATTAAGTTTGCGCTTTCATTTATTATAATATTAACTATAATCAAATCTTTTGCATTTGTCAATAGGTTTTAGAAAATTATTTAAAATTTTTCTATTTTTTTACTTACCGTTTACCGAAATTATCTAAAAATAGCATGAAAACGATCTTTTTATGTATGATAATTCACAAGAACATCAAATGAATTTTTTTACATGTAAAATAACATTTTTAGTCTATTATTTTAATTTTTTGACCTTAATACTACTCTTTTCTTTATATTTGTGGTAAAATCAAAATTGGAGAAAGAGAATCGAGGTGAAATTTATGGCTATTCCTAAATACCAATATATTAAAGATGAATTAAAAAACAAAATCATCTCTGGTCAATTTGCAAGTGGAGATAAATTTTATACAGAAGCCGAATTGATCGCAATGTACGATGTGAGTTCAATCACAGTTGTTCGTGCCTTGAATGACCTTGCTAAAGACGGCTACATTGTCCGCCAACAAGGTAAAGGTACTTTCGTTTCACGTGCCCGCAAGCACAAACTCGTTGAGTTTTCAGATGTTGAAGTCTTTGAAACAAAAGACGATAAAGTTACTGTCCTTTCTATCGAGCGCGGAAACAAACTTGAATATTTAGAGAAACTTGGACTACGTGGAGATCAATTCTACTATAAGATTGAACGTATTCGTCAGACAAATGACGTGACATACATCTACCACACATCTTATATTCCTGAGCAATACATCAATGCCAACTATCCAAATCTTGACTATTATAGCTCTATCTATACACGTTTCAAATTGGATTACCGCATTCACATGAGTGATGAACATTTTGAGGAAATCAACGAAATCGCATTCCCAACACCAGAGCATGCTGCTTCTGTACTCGGAATCGATACACAATTCCCAACTGTCTTCCAAACGAAGACTACAAAACTTGAGGCCACTGGCCAAGTCCTTGCCTATAGTGAAACTTATAAGCGAGCGGACTACTACAAAATCAAATTCATCTCATGCAATCGAGGTCATTAAGAAAAAGCCTGAGCCTAGCTCAGGCTTTTTCTCTATTCATTATAGCACGAGAAAGAAGTTGTGAAAACGCTATGAAGGGCTCTTATTTAATTAGTAGCATTTTTACTAAAAACAAGTTAAATTTTCGTTTGGTTTTTCCTCTGTTTTATCCCTTATTAGCAAATTTCTCCTAAATCTTATGATTTCCTCTATTTATTATAGTTCTTATATAAACCCACTTGACATTTTACTCCTTAGATAATAAAATAAAATTGGTTTTATGTAAACGCTATCATATATGATAATAACAAGGAGGTTTTATCATGAAACTAGAAAAGAAACAGCGCTTCTCCATCCGTAAATACGCGGTTGGGACAGCTTCTGTACTTATAGGATTTGCTTTTAGCGCACAAGTCGTATCTGCCGACGGGATTACTCCAGCTCCAACAGCTGAAGAAACTGTCCAAACGATTCAGGAGAGTCCCCAAGCAGTCAAAGAAGCTGTAGACTCCAAGGTCCCAGAAAAACTGGAAGAAAAGGCTGACAAACCTGTAAAAGAGGAGGTCAAAGAAGACCAGGAGGCTCCTCGAACAGTTGCTCCAAAAACAGAAGAAACAACTGCACCAGTTGTGACAGAAAATGCTACTCCAACTCCTACTGCCGAGAAAGAAAGCCCTGCCCCAGCTGAAACTCCTACCGAAAGTACTTCTTCAGAAAAGAAAAATGAAGCCGTCACACCTGCAGTAGCCACTCCTAGCACGGAACGAGCAACTCAGGTGAATGAAAAACTGGCTAAAAGAAAAATGATCTCAATTGATGCTGGACGCAAGTACTTCTCTCCAGACCAACTAAAAGAAATCATCGACAAAGCCAAACACTACGGCTACACGGATCTTCATTTACTAGTTGGAAACGATGGCATGCGTTTCATGTTGGACGACATGACCATCAAAGCCAATGGCAAAACCTATGCAAGTGATGATGTCAAACGTGCGCTCGAAAATGGAACTGATGCCTACTACAAGGATCCAAATGGCAACCACTTGACAGAGAGCCAGATGACGGACTTGATTAACTATGCCAAAGATAAAGGTATCGGACTAATCCCAACCGTTAATAGCCCTGGGCACATGGATGCGATTTTGCATGCTATGAAAGAACTAGGCATCCAAAAACCGAATTTCAACTACTTGGGAAAAGAATCTGCTCGTACTGTTGACCTGGATAACAAAGAAGCTGTTGAGTTTACCAAAGCCCTGATCGACAAGTATGCAGCTTACTTCGCTGGCAAATCTGACATCTTCAACATCGGGCTAGACGAGTATGCTAATGATGCTACAAACGCTAAAGGTTGGACTGTCCTTCAAACACAAGGAAAATATAGTAAATTTATCACTTACGCTAATGATCTTGCTCACATCGTCAAATCTCACGGTCTTAAGCCAATGGCTTTCAACGATGGCATTTACTACAATAGTGATACTAGTTCTGGTACTTTTGACAAAGATATCATCGTTTCTATGTGGACTGGTGGATGGGGCGGATACGACGTCGCTTCTTCTAAACTTCTAGTTGAAAAAGGCCACCAAATTCTTAATACCAACGATGCTTGGTACTATGTTCTCGGTCGAAATGCCGACGGCCAAGGCTGGTACAACCTGGACCAAGGACTCAATGGAATCAAGAACACTCCAATCACTTCTGTACCAAAATCTGATGGGGCTACTATCCCGTTCATCGGGGGTATGGTAGCTGCTTGGGCGGATACCCCATCTGCACGCTATTCACCATCACGCCTCTTCAAACTCATGCGTAGCTTCGCAAATGCCAATGCTGAATACTTCGCAGCTGACTATGAGTCTGCTGAGCAAGCTCTGAAAGAAGTACCAACAGACCTTAACCGCTATACTGCAGAAAGTGTCGCAGCTGTAAAAGAAGCTGAAAAAGCTATTCGCTCACTCGATAGCAACCTCAGCCGTGCCCAACAAGACACCATTGACCAAGCAATCGCAAAACTCCAAGAAGCTGTAAGCAATTTGACCTTCACACCAGAAGCTCAAAAAGAAGAAGACGCGAAACGCGAAGTTGAAAAGCTTGCCAAGAACAAAGTAATCTCTATCGATGCTGGACGTAAGTACTTCACGCTCGACCAACTCAAACGTATCGTAGACAAAGCGAGCGAGCTCGGCTACTCTGATGTGCATCTTCTCCTAGGAAACGATGGACTTCGCTTCCTCCTTGATGACATGACCATCACAGCTAACGGAAAAACTTATGCAAGCGATGATGTCAAGAAGGCTATCATAGAAGGAACAAAAGCTTACTACGATGATCCAAATGGTACCACTCTTAGTCAAGCTGAAATCACTGAATTGATCGAGTACGCAAAATCAAAAGGTCTTGGACTAATTCCAGCAATCAACAGCCCAGGTCACATGGATGCCATGCTTGTCGCTATGGAAAAATTAGGTATCCAAAATCCTCAAGCCTACTTTGACAAGGTCTCCAAAACAACCATGGACCTTGAAAACGAAGAAGCCATGAACTTTGTCAAAGCCCTCATCGGCAAGTACATGGACTTCTTTGCAGGCAAAACTAAGATCTTCAACTACGGTACAGACGAATATGCCAATGATGCTACCAACGCGCAAGGCTGGTACTACCTCAAATGGTATGGACTCTATGGCAAGTTTGCTGAGTACTCTAACACTCTTGCTGCTATGGCCAAAGAAAGAGGCCTTCAACCAATGGCCTTCAACGATGGTTTCTACTACGAGGACAAGGATGATGTTGAGTTTGACAAGGATGTCATCATCTCTTACTGGTCTAAGGGATGGTGGGGTTACAACCTTGCATCTCCTCAGTACCTGGCAAGCAAAGGCTACAAATTCCTTAACACCAACGGAGACTGGTACTACATTCTCGGCCAGAAACCTGAAGATGGTGGTGGTTTCCTCAAAAAAGCAATTGAAAATACTAAAAAAACACCATTTAACCAGCTTGCATCTACCAAATATCCTGAGGTAGACCTTCCAACCGTCGGAAGCATGCTTGCTATCTGGGCAGACAGACCAAGTGCTGAGTACAAGGAAGAAGAAATCTTTGAACTCATGACTGCCTTTGCAGACAATAATAAAGACTACTTCCGCGCTAACTACAATGCCCTCCGTGAGGAACTTGCTCAAATCCCTGCAAACTTGGATGGATACAGCAAGGAAAGCTTGGAGGCCCTAAATGCAGCGAAAGAAGCTCTCAACTACAACCTCAACCGTAACAAACAAGCCGAGTTAGACGCTCTCGTAGCCAAGCTCAAAGCAGCCCGCCTAAGCCTTAAACCAGCGGCAACCCACTCAGGAAGCCTCGATGAAAACGAACTAGCTGCCAATGTTGAAACCAAACCGGAACTCATCACAAGAGCAGAAAAGATTCCATTTGAGGTCATCAAGAAGGAAAATCCGAACCTCCCAGCCGGTCAGGAAAAGATCATCACACCAGGTATAGAGGGCGAACGCACTCATTACATCTCTGTCCTTACTGAAAATGGGAAACAAACAGAAACGGTACTAGATAGCCAAGTAACCAAAGAACCTGTGACCCAAGTGGTTGAAATCGGCACCCCTATTACGCACAAAGGGGACGAACACGGTCTTGCTCCAGCCGCAGAAACAAAACCAAGACTGGATATCCAAGAGGAAGAAATTCCATTCACTACTGTGACACGTGAAAATCCTCAATTACCAAAAGGACAAACGCAAGTTGTTACTAAAGGAGCCAACGGCCACCGTACTGCCTTCTACTCTGTGAGCACTAGTGCTGATGGAAAAGAAGAAAGAACGCTTGTCAATAGCGTGGTAACACAGGAAGCGGTCGCTCAGGTGGTCGAAGTCGGCACTGCCGTTGAGAAAGCTGAGCAAACTGCACCAACTACTGCCAAAGCAGATGAAAAACAACTCCCTGCAACAGGAAGTCAAGACTCTGCAGGCTTGGTCGCAGCAGGCCTCATGGCCACACTAGCAGCCTACGGACTGACTAAGAGAAAAGAAGACTAAGATTCTTCTAAGAGAATAGAAAAAAGCGAGATTGAATCTCGCTTTTTTGTTTTATGATTAATTACCAAGTCCGATACGTTCAAAGATCTCATCCACCCGTTTGGTGTAGTATGCAGGGTTGAAGATTTCATCGATTTCTTCTTGAGTGAGGCGTGAAGTCACTTCTGGATCTGCTTCAAGGAGTGGTTTGAAGTCTACTTGGTTATCCCATGATTGAGCTGTTTTTGGTTGCACCAAGTCATAGGCTTGCTCACGTGTCATACCTTTTTCAATCAAGGTCAACATCGCACGTTGGCTAAAGATAAGACCAAAAGTCGAGTTCATGTTGCGGATCATATTTTCTGGGAAGACCGTCAAGTTCTTGA
This sequence comes from Streptococcus oralis, assembly GCF_003942875.1. GTDB lineage: Bacteria > Bacillota > Bacilli > Lactobacillales > Streptococcaceae > Streptococcus > Streptococcus oralis_BX. The sequence continues at coordinate 91,121 of NZ_RMVK01000007.1, forward strand.
CGATATTTCCAAAACGGTTGAGCATGTAGTCAATCAAAATGGTCGTGTCCGGTGTGATGATACGCTCAGCTGATGAGTGAGAAATATCACGTTCGTGCCAGAGAGCTACGTTTTCATAAGCTGTTACCATGTGACCACGGATAACACGCGCCAGACCTGTCATGTTCTCAGAACCGATAGGGTTGCGTTTGTGAGGCATCGCTGAAGAACCTTTTTGACCTTTAGCAAAGAACTCTTCCACTTCACGTTGTTCAGACTTTTGCAAACCACGGATTTCCGTTGCCATACGCTCGATTGAAGTCGCGATGCTGGCAAGAACTGCAAAGTACTCAGCGTGAAGGTCACGAGGAAGGACCTGTGTAGAAATTTCTTGAGCACGGATACCCAATTTATCGCAGACGTATTTTTCAACGAATGGTGGGATGTTAGCGAAGTTCCCAACCGCACCCGAAATCTTACCAGCTTCCACACCAGCAGCTGCATGCTCGAAACGCTCGATGTTACGTTTCATTTCGCTATACCAAGTCGCCAATTTAAGACCAAAAGTTGTCGGCTCAGCGTGCACACCGTGGGTACGACCCATCATGATAGTGAACTTATGCTCCTTAGCCTTGTCAGCGATGATGTTGGTGAAGTTTTCAAGGTCCCGACGGATGATGTCGTTGGCTTGCTTGTAAAGGTAACCATAGGCTGTATCTACCACGTCGGTAGAAGTCAAACCATAGTGGACCCACTTGCGCTCTTCACCAAGAGTCTCAGAAACTGCACGTGTGAAAGCCACCACATCGTGACGCGTCTCCTGCTCGATCTCCAAAATACGGTCAATGTTAAAGTCCGCCTTTTCGCGAATCAAAGCCACATCTTCCTTAGGGATTTCCCCCAATTCAGCCCATGCCTCGTCAGCCAAGATTTCCACCTCAAGCCAAGCACGGTATTTATTTTCTTCACTCCAAATGTTCGCCATCTCAGGGCGAGAGTAACGGTTGATCATGTTGTTTCTCCTTTTTCTTTATAAATAAGGGACTACAATCCCCAAAACTTATATATATCTGGGTTTCTGTTTTCATAATAAGCTACTATCTTATCTAATTCACTTAATTGAAATTTTAATTTCCTCTTATCTCCATTTCTGAAAGGAAGTGGAAAATCGAAATCTTGCCAATCTCGAGATTCAACAGTTCTATAATAGTAATCAAACAACGCATATATTACAGTTGAACCATTTCCACCAAAGTAAATATCAATACTTGACAAAGATTTCTCCACAGTTGTATAAAGCGGACAGAAATCTGAAGTTCTATTTCTATATTCTAACTTAGCTAAAATAAATAATTTAAAAAAACTTTTCAGTACATTTGAAAAATTGTAAATTATGAATAACTTTGTATCCGTACCAGTCTCACCTAAATAGTTTCGCACTTTTGATTGTATAATATCCAAAATATCAAAATAAAATGATAGTATTTTTTCAACTGAATCAAAAATCTCATTCAATCGACAATGAAATTTTTCCGTGTCCATTTGAAAACTTTCACCTGTATGAAATTTAAATAAAGAAGTAAGCTCAGTGTCTTTTTGAAATTTACTATATCGATGAGTTGAATAAAATTCCATTAACTGACTTAAAAACTTATTTTCCTGTTTTTGTAATTTTGTTTTAATTTCCATGTACTGAATCAGAAGATTATTCAACTGCTCATGATTATGACCATAGAAGGCTTTATCAATTTGTGAACTAAATTCCTGCTTCTTATCTCCCTCCAACTGATTATATGCTAAATTTAATATTATTTTTTGAATTCTTTCAATACCAACAGCTATTTGATAATATGCTTTAAATATTTTAGATTCTGAATAAGACTGGAAGTAAGTAACGTAAATCATACTCTCTAGCCCATCAAAAAGAAAGTCAGCTGCTGTCATAAACTCTGTATTGAGTACTACACTGTAATGAAAAAAGTCGTCATAAAAAATAGTATCTTCCAAATCTTCCTCCTTACTCAAATTCTTCTTTCCCAATCCACACAGATGGGTAATGATCCAGTCTATTCAAATCTGTATCAAGTGGTAAATCATAAATTGCTAGATAGTTTTCTGGATTTCGAGCAACTAGTTCTTCATACTTTGCTTTCACTTTTTCGTGGTCACTAATAGCATACAAGACTTCGACGACCGCTCCAGTCTTATCCTTTTCAACAAAAGCATTAACGATGATTTGAATCATAGTAATTGATAAAATCCGAATACTGTATTTCGTTTTAGAAAATACAAGTAGCCATGTGCCTTTCTTTTTTAACTAAAATTAGCATCAGTTCAGTTAATTATCTATTTCTCAATATGGCCTAAATATATATTCTCCATATCCTAATTCCTTATAAAGGTTGTCAAAATCTCTTTGATCTACATAAATTAAAGGATCAAAAGAATCATTGGCAACAATCTCCATAGTTTCACTTTGTTGCAATTTCACGACCAACCAAGGATTAATGATAAACATCTTTTTATCATTATGTATATAAAATAATCCAAAGATATTTGAAGGCCACAAAACATTCTCAATCATAACTTCTTGCTCAACATCAATGATATATTGATGTTCTTCTGACTGAGTCAATAGTAATTGTAACTCCTTCGAGTTAACAAAATATTTACCGATTTTTTCAAATCCAAAAATAATAAAACCTTCGTTATCAATAAAGCTTTTTGCAATATTATAATTCCCAGTTCCAACTGTAGTTGAAACATAATGGGAAACATAAGATTTAAAATCAAAGAAAGTTTCTTTCCCACAATTATGAACAATTGCTTGCAATAACCTCAACCTCATCTTTTTATCTGAGGGTAAAAAGAACTCATCAATATTTATTTTTGTTTTAATTTCATTCAATAAGTACTCCTCATTACTAAATTGTTCTGAGAGTATTTGATTTTGACTATCCCCAAGTTGATTTTTAATAAAATCAACTCCTTTATCCCCAACAATAAAGAATTTATTCAATCCATTTTCTAAAATATAACTTACATCTGGATAAATATGCTTTAATCGAGTACCTCTATAATAAGTAAAAAATGAATCGCTAGAATTAACATTACTAATAAACAATTTGAACTTTTTTAGAATCTCTTCTTCAACGACTTCCAATTGGTAACCTGACATACATTTTGGATCAATTGTTCTAAAATCAACATCAGTAAAATCTATATCTAAGTCTACTTTTTTAAATTTTGAATCTTTAATTATAACCATACTGCATTAAATATCCTTTCTAAATCCTGCATATTGATAATTCATAAATTATATTTGTTTATACTAGAAAATTAAGCTTATATTAATTTGTTACATGCCTATATTGATTATTAAACATTCTATTTTCAATATCAATTTTAGGAGTCTATTTAATAACTGATGTAAACATGCATTTGAATCTTTATTAAGGACTTGAATTTTTAAAAATCTCCAACCTCATCCGGCGTATCACTAAACAAAGTCACATGCCCCATCTTGCGGTTGTGCTTCGCTTCTATTTTACCATACAGGTGGAAGTGGGCGCTTGGATTTTCTGCGACATACTTTTCAGCAGCCTCAACGTGTTGGCCGAGGACGTTGAGCATGACTGCAGGCGCATGCAATTTGATAGCTGGCAATGGTGCTCCGAGAACACCTAGGATATGTGTGTCAAACTGTGAGAAGTCGCAGGCTTCGATTGAATAGTGCCCAGAGTTGTGGGGGCGGGGGGCAATCTCATTGACAATGATATCATCAGCTGTCGCAAACATTTCCACGCAAAGGGTTCCAGACAGTTTAAGCTGTTCTGCGATTCGCACTGCCATAACTTTGGCTTTTTCAGCTAGACTATCCGAAATGCGAGCTGGCACGATGGTTTTCGAAAGAATGTTATTGCGGTGGATATTTTCCTGAACTGGGAAAACTGTCACATCCTTGCCATTCCCTGACACGATAACAGAGATTTCAAGGTCAAAGTTGACAAATTCTTCCAAAACACAGTTTGCAGAATCAGCCAGCGCATAGGCTTCTTCCAAGTCTTCTTCTGCACGAATGACCTTTTGCCCATGACCATCGTAGCCACCAGTCGCAGTTTTGAGGACATAGTTTTTCGACAGGTCCATATCTGCCAAGTCTTGACTTGAGGTCACAACCTTGTAGGGTGCCACAGTGACTTGAGCCTTGTTTGAGAGGAAGTCCTTTTCAAAAATGCGATTTTGGGAGATGCGAAGCAGGTCTGTTCCTTGAGGAAGCTGACCATCCTTGATAACAGCATCCAAACCGTTGGCATCGACATTTTCAAACTCATAGGTTAGGACATCGCAACGCTCCGCCAACTGACGAAGGGCATCCACATCGTTATAAGGCGCCACTATGATTTCCGCCACACGAGAAGCTGGACAATCCGCCGCAGGATCCAGCGCGATAACCTTGTGCCCCATGTAGATAGCAGAAATGGCCATCATCTGACCAAGCTGACCACCACCGATAATTCCAATTGTTTTAGATGAGCTCATTTGTTGACTCCTCTGCGATTTTTCCTTGTTCTTCTGCAAAATCTGCCAAAGCTGTCGCGATAGCCTGATCCTCTACTGAAAGGAGACGGAGGGCAAAGAGAGCCGCATTGGTCGCACCTGCTTCACCGATAGCCATTGTCGCTACAGGCACACCGCCCGGCATCTGTACGATAGAGTAGAGCGAGTCCACGCCACTAAGAGCACGTGATTTGACGGGCACACCAATGACTGGAAGGGTTGTTTTGGCAGCTACCATACCTGGCAAATGGGCTGCGCCTCCAGCACCTGCAATAATGACCTTGATGCCACGGCTACGAGCTTCTTCGGCATGTCTGAACATGAGGTCTGGTGTGCGGTGGGCAGAAACAACTTTCTTTTCGTAGGCTACACCGAAACGGTCTAGGACTTCGGCGGTTTTTTGCATGGTTGCCCAGTCGGATTTTGAGCCCATGATGATGGAAATAATTGGTTTAGTCATAATTTTCCCTTTTCTTTCCTTTCTTTTTTCAATCACCTTAGGTTGTGAGGGACGGCAGCGGCCACCAAAGGTGTCTCATGCCTAAATCGGAAGCCCAAGGTCTTCCGATTTCCCTGAAGGCTTGGCTAACAAAGCCAAGCCTTCTTTCACAACGGCGGTGATTGCTCTATATTAGCTCGCTAATGCTCGCAAACCATACGACCATTAACGTATTTTGTGAATTTTTATTTTTCTTTTTAATAATCGTCTAATGTAGTGGCTCGCTTTCGCTCGCCATGGCAAATATGTCTGTTAATCTTTTATGGCCTTGCTTCCGATATCTGTTCGGTAAAAGAGGCCTTCTGTTTTTTGTTGGGAGAGTTCTTGGTAGATGGTTTCTTGGGCTTCTTTGACGGTATCTGCTGTGGTGACGAGCATATAGACACGTCCACCATTTGATAGCAGCGCTCTGCTATTTTCCGCAAACTTAGCTCCAGCATAGTAGGTGATAATGTCGCCTTCGGTCTTGGATGGAAGCTTAACACCTTTTTCATAGTCTAGCGGGTAGCCCTGGGATGCGACAACCACACCCAGAGTCACACCCTTGTCCGTCCACGTGATGTTTGGCTCCTTGCCATCGAGAATATCCGTGATATTTTGCGCAAAGTCAGATGTCAAACGAGGCAAGATAATCTGAGTTTCGGGATCTCCAAATCGAGCGTTAAACTCTATAACCTTCGGACCGTCAGCAGTCAAAATAAGCCCTGCGTAAAGGACACCAAGATACGGACGACCTTCTTTTATCATTCCTTTAAGAACTGGCTTGACAATAGTCTCAACCGCCGTATCAACCACGCTCTGTGGCAAGTGAGGAACTGGCGCATAAGCTCCCATACCACCCGTGTTAGGGCCCTTGTCGCCGTCATAGGCACGTTTATGGTCCTGAGCCGTTGGCATGATGTAGAACTTGTCCCCATTGACAAAGGCAAAGAGAGAGAACTCTTCTCCGTCAAGGAATTCCTCGATGACCACACGCGCACCTGAGTCACCAAATTTATTGTCCAAGAGCATCTCGTGAGCGGCTTCTACTGCTTGCTCGACTGTCTCGGCAACGACGACACCTTTCCCAAGAGCCAATCCATCCGCCTTGACAACGATAGGAGCGCCTTTCTCCTCGATATAGGCCTTGGCCTCCTCGAAATCTGAAAATGTGCCGTAGGCTGCTGTCGGAACGCCGTATTTGACCATGATTTCCTTGGCAAAATCCTTGGACCACTCCAGCTCCGCTGCTAATCTTGTTGGACCAAAGGCTTTGAGACCAGCTGCATTGAACTCATCCACAATCCCAGCCGCAAGGGCGTCATCTGGACCAATGAAGGACCAAGCAATATCGTTGGCTTTTGCAAACTCAATCAATTTAGAATGTTCGGAAATAGAAATATTTACCAATTCCAGACCATCCAGAGTCATCCCGTCATTCCCAGGAGCTACAAAGACCTTTTCAACACCGTTAGACTCCAGCAACTTCTTAGCAATGGCATGTTCACGACCACCCGAACCGACAACAAGCAGTTTCATTTCTTAACCTCTTTTGCGAATTATTTACTAATATTATATCATAAACGTTCGTTATAATCTTGTTTTGCTCCGCATTTTTACGCAAAAAAGGAAAGAAACTGTTTTCTTTCCTTTACGTTCTTAATGTCTAAAATGTCTCACGCCTGTGAAGACCATAGTCAAGCCATATTTGTCAGCAGCTTCGATAGATTCTTGGTCACGGACAGAGCCACCTGGCTGGATGATAGCCTTGATACCTGCTTTGGCGATTTCTTCGATGTAGTATGAGAAATAAATACTCACTAATATCATTTAGTGATTTATTCCCATATACAATATTGGTTCAAATCCATTTTCTCTAGCATAATTATACCATGATAAAATTTTTAATCTTAATAATATAGAACGTATCTGTGAAAAGCTAAAACTATTATTTTTGACACTTTCATAAATAGATTTATTTGACTCATCAACAATCCATAGAACACTAGTCTTTTTTGAATCAATTGCACTATAAACTAAAGTTTCATCCAGAGAGTATTGTTTTATCAGATACTCAGCATTTCTCTTTTTATTTATCCTATCCCTTAATACTTGCATTGATAATATGGACTGTTCGAAACTATAAATTGATTTTGAAGTATTTAATCCCATTTTTACAGCAATTAATTCACCAGAGTCTTTATCAAACAAATCTCCAATTTCCACTGCTACTCCATTATAATACACATTCTTCTTATGAAATTGTTCGTATTTTGTCATTGTTGAGATTATTTCTGAAATAAACTTATTTTCATCCATATGAAAGCCTTTTGAAGAAAAATTATGTTGCTGTGGCAACCTTAAAACTAATCCTTCAATCTCTCTCAATTGTATATCCAATAAAGACTTAAAGGATTCATTGAATGTGGACCATCTTCCAGAATCTAAAAAATATCGTTCCCCTTTATAATCAATTTCAGCATAAATGAGATTTTTCAAGTTTATTGTCTTTCTTTCCTCTGACAAAAATTTTATACGAATACTTTTAAGTTGATCAATTTTCTCCAAATTAGCAACAATAAATTCTTGTATGGAATCCAAATTATAATCAACTTGTTTTGTCGTACTTTTTTTATTCTTGAATATAGATATGTCAATAGCTGAATCCCCTACAAACTCTATATTTTCTCCTAAGGTCACTATTCTATTTAACGAAATATCACATTCTTCGTTTTTCTTCCCTTTTAATACCCTCAATAAATACTCATCTAATTCTTGATTTAGTTTATCGTGCAGAGGCAACAATTTAAAACGTGGAAATTCTTGATTAGGTTGACTTAATATCTGTTTATCAATTTCCTTAAAAATATTTATAAAATCATCAAAATCTTTTTGAGTCTCAAATTTATAATCTTTTGTGAGATGTACGGATATATTACATTTTAAATTTTTACCAAAAATAGTATTTTGAGGTTTTCCTTCTATGTTAAAATAAGCTTCACTGGCTTGTGGAAAATCTGTTTGGTTTGCTTTGTAGTTTAACACTCCTCTTAATTTGTTTCTTTCTACATAACTAATGCCCTTTACATTAATTTCAGAAGGTTGTATAGAACGTTCCGCAAAATCTAAACCAAATTGTAAATCAGATAATGTTGCCACAAACCAGTGGCTTCTTCCTTGTGGAATAAGATAAAGCGACTTTGGTGTGCCTATCATAATAATCGCATTATGATTTTGAAAAGACTCTTCTACAAAATCTTCTCCATCAAAAATATTATTGATATCATGTAACCAACTCGTTGTTTCTTTTTTTTTACGTTGTACATAGATCTGTGCAACAAAACCTTTTCTATGAAATTCTTTCTTCACTTTCCGAACATCATTATATCCTTCACTACAAATTTTGCCCTTTAATTCTTTCCATTTTGCTATTTTACTTAAACTAGGCGTTTCTACACGATAAATGTTTAGTCTCATAATTTTGGCCTTATTCTCTACTATCAAATAAAACATATTGTATTAACAATCTGTTAAATACTATAAATAACTTTAACTATGTAAACTTGATTACTATTTATTCTTAATGTCTAAAATGTCTCACGCCTGTGAAAATCATGGTCAAGCCATATTTGTCCGCTGCTTCAATAGATTCTTGGTCACGGACGGATCCGCCTGGTTGGATGATAGCCTTGATACCTGCTTTGGCGATTTCTTCCACGTTATCCGCAAATGGGAAGAAGGCATCGGAGGCAAGCACAGCGCCGTCAAGGCGGTCTTTGGCTTGGTCGATGGCAATACGGACCGAAGCCACACGGTTGGTTTGGCCAGGGCCAACACCAAGCGTCATATGGTCGTTGGTGATGATGATACCGTTTGATTTGACATATTTGATAGCTTTCCAAGCAAACTCAAGAGCAGTCGCTTCTGTCTCAGTTGGCTGGCGTTTTGTCACCACTTGCCAGTCAGCTGGGCTTTCCTTGACCACGTCTTGGTTTTGCACCAGGAGTCCACCGACCACACCAGTGTATTCTGCTTCTACTTCGCTAGCATCTTGAGCGTCAAACGGCAACTCGAGGATACGCAAGTTTTTCTTTTTATTGGTCAAAATGGCTAGCGCCTCATCCGTATAGCTAGGTGCGATGATGATTTCAAGGAAAACACCGTGCATCTTCTCAGCTGTCGCAGCATCCACCTCACGATTGAGAACGACGATCCCACCAAAGATAGACACTGGGTCAGACTCATAAGCATAGTCCCAAGCAGTCTCGATGTCATCTGCCTGACCGATACCACATGGGTTCATGTGTTTGAGAGCCACAACGGTTGGACGGTCTTTGAAATCGCGGATAATACGAATGGCAGCATCCGCATCGCGGATATTGTTAAAGGACAATTCCTTACCGTTTAGTTGTTTCGCTGAGGCAATCGAATAGTCTGTCGGCAAAGCTTTTTGGTAGAAGTCCGCATCCTGCTGAGGATTTTCCCCATAACGCATTGGTTGCTTGAGGTCATAGGTTAAAGTGAGCTTTTCAGGTTTGCTTTCTCCGACTTGAGCTGTGAAGTATTCTGCAATCAAGGCGTCATAAGCCGCTGTGTGACGGAAAACCTTAGCCGCCAAGCGTTGGCGAGTTGCGTAAGTCGTTTCACCTGTGGCTGACAACTCATCAAGCACCACTGCATAGTCAGCAGGATCTACCACAACCGTTACGCTGGCGTGGTTTTTCGCTGCTGAACGAAGCATGGATGGCCCACCGATATCGATGTTTTCAACTGCGTCAGCGTAGGTCACATCTGGTTTGAGAATCGTTTCCTTGAAAGGATAAAGGTTGACTACAACAAGGTCAATCAATTCGATATTATTGTCCTTAGCCGCTTGAAGATGGCTATCCAAATCACGACGAGCCAAGAGGCCACCGTGGATATTTGGGTGAAGGGTCTTGACACGACCGTCCATCATTTCTGGGAAGCCCGTCACATCATCAATTGCAATGGTCTCCACCTCAGCATTATCAAGGGTAACCTTTGTCCCACCTGTCGAGATAATGTCCCAACCAAGTTTTTTGAGTTCTTGAGCAAATTCAACAATGCCCGCTTTGTCTGAGACACTAATTAAGGCGCGTTTAATCATGTTATTTCCTTTCATTTACTTATCCAACAATTCTCTAATAACCTCTGGATACAACTTGTACTCTGCCTCATGAATGCGAGCTTCAAAACTGTCAATGGTATCATTTGCTATCCTTGGCACACGGACTTGCTTGATAATCTTTCCAGTATCCACACCAGAATCTACCCAGTGAATGGTCACGCCACTCTCAGCAACGCCAGCATTCCAAGCATCCTCAATCCCATGAGCACCTGGAAATTCTGGCAGGTAGGCCGGATGAATGTTGATGATTCGGCCCTCATAAGCTGCTAGCAAGGTTGGGCCGACGATTTTCATGTAGCCGGCGAGGCAAACCAAGTCAATCTGGTGTTCTTCCAAGAGTTCGACAAGGGCTGCTTCGTAGTCCGCCTTGTTCTCGAATTCCTTGAGTTCAAAAGCATAGGACAGAACGCCGAGCTTGTCTGCACGCTCGAGCACATAGGCGTCTCGATGGTCTGAAAAGACAAACTCCACCGGAAATTCTTCAGCAATCACCTGAAAATTTGAGCCGTTACCAGAGGCAAAAACCGCTATTTTTTTCATTTGATGATGACACTTTCGTTTTCTTTCTTGACGATGCGACCAATTTCATAGACTGGTTCATCCAGCAATTCTTTAACGCGACCTACATTTTCAGGGCTAACTGCCAGCATGAGTCCCACACCCATATTGAAGATTTCAAACATTTCTTCATGCTTTATTTTACCGTATTTTTCAAGAGCTTTGAAAATCGGAAGGACTGGAACCTTGTCTTCTTCAATCTCCGCAGCTAGGTCAGCCGCAAACATACGAGGAACATTTTCGATAAAGCCGCCACCTGTGATGTGGGCAATACCGTTGACCAACTCTTCTTTGATGAGTGGTAAGACAGCTTTGACATAGATACGAGTCGGCTCAAGAAGAACTTCCTTGAGTTTCTTGCCTTCCAATTCTGGCAAGACTTCCTCACCTGTGTAGTCCGCAAAAACACGACGAACGAGGGAGTAACCATTTGAGTGAATCCCACTTGAGGCAAGTCCGAGAAGAACATCACCTTCAGCTACTTTTGAGCCGTCTATTATTTGAGATTTTTCAGCCACACCGACTGCAAAACCAGCCAGATCGTAGTCATCTGCGCCATACATACCAGGCATTTCAGCCGTTTCCCCACCGATGAGAGCAGCGCCTGCCTGCACACAACCTTCTGCCACACCAGCAACGACTTGTTCTAGTTTAGCTGGTTCATTCTTCCCTGTCGCGACGTAGTCAAGGAAGTAAAGAGGCTCCGCACCTGCAGCGATGATATCATTGACACACATAGCCACACAGTCCTGCCCAATCGTGTCATGCTTGTCGTACTTGATAGCCAGCATGAGCTTGGTTCCAACACCGTCAGTCCCTGAAATCAAGACCGGTTCTTTGACACCTGTTTTTGAAAGATCAAACATGCCACCAAAGCCACCAAGAGCTCCCATGACACCCGCACGCTCCGTGCGAGCCACATGCTTTTTGATCCGCTCAACAACTTCATAACCCGCTTCAACATCTACACCCGACTGGGCATACGCATTTTTATTTGTCATCTTCTCTTCCTTTCCTTTCATGGAGAGTCTTTATCCGTCTATTTGTAAAAACTGGTCTTATCCCCCAAGCTTCTACGATATTCTTCCTCATAGTCGTAGAGAGGAGTTGGGTAGTCTCCGTCAAAGTAAGCAACACAGAGACCACCGTTCGGCGCATCTGTTTCGATGCCGATAGAATCAATCAAGCCATCAATCGAAAGATAGGTCAGGCTATCCGCACCAATGATTTGGCAGGTTTCTTCAACCGTATGATTAGCCGCAATCAACTCCTGACGCGTCTGGATATCAATCCCGTAAAAACATGGATAAGCCAGCGCTGGACTACCAATGGCAACGTGAACCTCAGACGCACCTGCTTCTTTCAAAAGCTGAACAATACGGCGAGAGGTTGTCCCGCGAACAATGGAATCATCAATCATCACCACACGTTTGCCTTTGACAACACCCGAAACAGCAGATAGTTTCATCCGCACCCCTTGCTCCCGCAATTCTTGAGTCGGTTGGATAAAGGTACGTTGCGTGTATTGGTTTTTGATGAGACCCATTTCATTTGGCAGACCAGATTCTTCTGCAAATCCCATAGCTGCACTGAGCGAGGAATTTGGTACACCGACCACAATATCCGCTTCGTGCTTAAATTCACGCGCCAATTGGGCCCCCATACGTTTGCGAGCTGTATGGACATTGACCCCATGGATGTTAGAGTCAGGGCGAGCAAAATAGATATACTCCATAGAACAAATCGCCAACTGGGTATCATTCGTATAGCTATCGTACTGAATCCCATTGTCATCTACGATTACAATCTCTCCTGGTTTCACATCACGAATCCACTCAGCACCAATGACTTCAAAAGCACAGGTTTCAGACGAAACGACTACTGCTCCGTTTGCCATTTTCCCAATAGAAAGCGGACGGAAGCCATTAGAATCAAGCGCAGCAATCAACTTATCCTCAAATAGCAGGATATAAGCAAATCCACCTTTGACAAGGCTGAGCGCCTCCTTGATTTTGCCCATCAAGTTCGGATTGTGACTCCGACGAATGAGGTGAGCCAAGATTTCCGAGTCCGAAGTTGAACTGAAAATAGCTCCTCTTTGTTCCAATTCTTTCTTGAGCGATTCTGCATTGGTCAAGTTTCCATTGTGAGCAAGTCCAAACTGCATATCATGAAAGCGAAAGAGGAAGGGCTGGATGTTATCAACAGAAGCTTCGCCAGCCGTCGCATAACGCACATGCCCAATCGCGCTCGTTCCAGTTAGTTTATCCAAATTAGCAGGATTTCTGAACACTTCTGATAAAAGCCCCATATCACGATGACGCTTCAATTGCCCCTGATCATTGGAGAGGATTCCTGCCCCCTCCTGACCACGGTGCTGAAGACTGTGGAGACCAAAATAGGTCAATTTAGCAGCATCTGGATGTCCCCAGATACCGAAAACACCACATTCTTCATTAAGAGATTTTACTTCGTATGTCATTTTTTATACCTTTTATTTCCCTGTGAAATAACGCACAGCCGACGCGAACAGGTGCTGATCTTTATTTCCTGGGATGTTTTGGAAAAGACCGTCTTCATAACGTTCTGAGTGTCCCATCTTACCGATGATTTGGCCGTTCTTGCTGGTAATTCCTTCGATGGCATTTACAGAACCATTCGGATTGTACTTAGAATCCATACTTGGTTTGCCGTCAAAGTCAACGTATTGGCTGAAAATTTGACCATTGTCACGGAGCTCTGCAAATTCCTCAGCCGTCACGACAAACTTCCCTTCACCATGTGATACTGGAATGGCATGGATATCGCCCACTTGTACTCCAGCCAACCATGGTGAGTTGGTATTGGCAATTCGCGTTTCCACCATCTTAGCTACGTGCTGGTTCGCATCATTGTAGAAAAGGGTTGGGCTAGTGCTACTTGCATCTTCAAAGTTTCCATATGGAAGAAGACCTGATTTGACCAAGGCCTGGAATCCATTACAGATACCGATAATCAAGCCACCACGAGCGATAAAGCTATCAATGGCTGCACGCACTTTTTCATTGAGCAAGATATTGACAATAAACTTAGCTGATCCATCCGGCTCATCCGCAGCTGAGAAACCACCCGCGAAGAAAAGGATATTAGCCTTGCCGATATTGTCAACCATAGTTTCAACTGACTTGACAATAGCCTCTTCATTCAAGGTCACGAATGGCACCAAGTTAACCTCTGCACCTTCTTTTTCAAATGCCTTGGCTGAATCATATTCCGAGTTGGTTCCTGGGAAGACTGGGATGTAAACCACTGGTTTTTCAATAGTTTCCTTGGCTTTGATGACTGCGTCAGAAGCGACAGCTGGCACTTCTTCCAATTCTTTAGATTGAGCAAATTCTGTTGGGTAAACTTCTTCCAGTTTCCCTTGGAAGGCACTGTCAAGTTTGTGTCCATCTAGCTTCACACCGTTGACAAGGAGTGTAAAGTCTGCTTTCGTTTGTCCAATCTTCTCTACTCCAGCGATTTCTTCAGGAGATGTGAAGACAAATCCGCCTAATTGAGCTGTCAAGGCTGTTTCAAGTTCAGGCAAGGTCACCTCTGAACCGATATGGTTCCCAAAGGTAGCAAGAGCCAAGCTTTCAAGGACACCACCATATTTGACAGCTGATGCAGATGTCACTTTGTGAGCCTTTTGAATGCCTTCAAACTTGGCAAAGTTAGACTTAATCAAGTCAAAATCAATCTCTGCAGAGAGGGCTTGACCTGGGATGTAGTAGATGTTTTCACCAGCAGCTTTAAATTCTGGAGAAAGGACCTTACGGCTATCTGCCGTCGTCACCCCAAAGGCAACCAAGGTTGGTGGTACGGTCAATTCTTCAAAGGTACCAGACATGGAATCCTTACCACCGATAGATGGCAAGCCAAGTTGGATTTGTGCTTCGATAGAGCCTAGAAGAGCCGCTACTGGCTGACCAAAACGCTCAGCTTGTTTGTCCATGCGCTCGAAGTATTCTTGATAAGAGAAACGAGCCTTGGACCAGTTTGCACCAGTAGCCACCAAACGAGCAGTTGCTTCGATAACCGCATAAGCAGCTCCGTGGTATGGAGACCATTCTGCCACATATGGATTGAATCCTTGAGCCATGACTGACGCAGTGTGAGTTACACCGTGTTGAACTGGCAATTTCTGCACAGATGCCTCAGTTGGTGTGAGTTGGTAGCGACCACCAAGTGGGTGATTGACCGTTGAACGACCGACCGAACAGTCAAATATGGTCTGCAAACCTTTTTGACTCGCATGGTTGAGGTCAGATAGAACCGCAAGGGTATCAGCTTCAAGTGTGTCAGCGCTTGTTGTGCGCTCTTCTGGGAGGTTGACATCCTTGTCCACAACCTTGGCATCAACGACTACGCGCACACCGTTTGTATCAAGGAAACGACGTTCCAAGTCAACGATGGTGTCACCATTCCAGTGCATGACTAGATTTGGTTTTTCAGTCACTGTCGCAACAACAACAGCGTCAATATTTTCTTTATTACATTCGGCAACGAAGGCATCTACGTCTTGAGGACGCACCACGACAGCCATCCGTTCTTGAGATTCAGAGATGGCAATTTCTGTACCATTCAAGCCTTGGTATTTCAGAGGAACCTTATTGAGGTCTATTTCAAGACCGTCTGCCAATTCACCGATAGCCACACAGACACCACCTGCTCCAAAGTCGTTGGATTTCTTGATGAGACGAGTGACATCGCCATTACGGAAAAGGCGCTGAATCTTGCGTTCTTCGATAGCATTCCCCTTTTGAACCTCAGCACCAGCAGTCTCTACAGACTCAACTGTTTGAACCTTAGAAGACCCTGTCGCACCACCGACACCATCACGTCCAGTCTTACCACCGAGCAAGATAATCACATCGCCCGCTTCCGGTTTTTCACGGACAACGTTGCCCTTGGGAGCTGCACCGACAACTGCACCAAGCTCCATGCGTTTAGCTACAAAGCCTGGGTGGAAATATTCACGAACGTAAGTCGTCGCAAGCCCAATCTGGTTACCATATGAAGAATAACCGTGAGCTGCTGTCTTCGAAATGACTTGTTGTGGCAATTTACCAGCACGCGTTTCCGAAATCGGTGCTGTAATATCACCCGCACCAGAGATACGCATGGCTTGGTAAACGTAGGAACGGCCTGACAACGGGTCACGAATGGCTCCACCGATACAGGTAGCCGCGCCACCAAATGGTTCGATTTCCGTTGGGTGATTATGGGTTTCGTTTTTAAACATGAGGAGCCAAGGTTCCTTGATACCATCAACGTCCACTTCGATTTCAACCGAGCAGGCATTGATTTCGTCAGACACTTCCATATCGTCCAAACTACCATTAGCACGCTCATAACGACCGAAAATAGTCGCCATGTCCATCAAGGTTTGTGGTTTTTCAGAACGCCCCAACTCTTCACGCATGGCTAGATACTTGTCATAAGTCGCCTGCAATTGCTTTTGAAATTTAGAAGCTGAGAAATCAATCTGTTTCAACTCTGTCTCAAAAGTCGTGTGACGGCAGTGGTCAGACCAATAAGTGTCCAAGACCTTGAGTTCTGTTTCCGTCGGCATGCGCCCAATTGACTTGAAGTAGTCTTGGATAAAGAGCAAATCATCCACTTCCATGGCCATCCCTTGCTCGGCCTTGTAGCGGGCAAAGTCTTCTGCTGTATAGCTTTCAAAGAAGGCCAATTTGGGAATGGTCTTGTCTGACTCTGAAAATTCCTGCTTGGCAATCCCTGTCGTGATGTCCTTGAAACGAGAATCAACTGGGTTGAGCAAGTAGTTCTTGACTGCTTCCAACTCAGTCGCATCGATATCTTTATTCACCAAGTAAAGTTGGGCTGTGTTGACCGTCACATCACTCGAACTTCCCAGCAAAAGCAAGGCTTCCTGTGAAGAAGCCGCGCGTTGGTCAAACTGTCCTGGTAGACTTTCAATGGCAAAGAATGCATAGTTAGCAAGATCCGCCTGCACAGCCGCTTCGTCCAAGACATGATCCGTCACCTGCTCAGAGAAAATGTGTTTCTCTGCAGGTGCAAACAAGTCCTCTGCCAAATCAAAGACATCATAAACCTGCACAATGCGAATACTTTCTAAAGTTGAAAGTCCTAAGTTATGCTGGAGCTCCCTTACCAAACTCTCTGATTTGACTTGAAAATCAGCCTTTTTTTCAACAAAAATACGTTTATTCATCAATTCTTATTCCTTTATTTCAGCTCTTGCAATGTTCCCAAACGACCTTGAAGATGTTATTTTAAACCTTGCAACTTTTCCCAGACAATCTCGTAAACGTCAGTCAATTCACCTAGTCCTCTACGGAAAACATCCTTGTCCATGTGGTTGCCATCTGCATCCCACAAACGGCAGTTATCTGGTGAAAATTCGTCTGCCAAGATAATCTTGCCATCCTTGTCAAAACCGAACTCTAGCTTAAAGTCAATCAATTTAAGACCAATCTCAGCAAACCAATCCTTCAAGAGCTCATTGATACGACGGGTTTCTTCCTTCAAGTAAGCAATCTGCTGATCATCCGCAATTTTAAGGAATTTCACATGTTCGTCATTGATAAAGGGATCATCCAAATCATCATTTTTATAGTAAAATTCGACAATCGGAGTCTCAAATGCGATACCTTCTTCGACGCCAAAACGTTTTGAAAAGGAACCAGCCGTGTAGTTACGAAGCACGACTTCCAAAGGAATAATCTCAACCTTTTTATTGAGTTGTTCCGTATCCGAAAGCTTCTCCACAAAATGAGTTGCTACACCAGCCGCATTTAATTTCTCAAAAATAAAAGATGAAATCTGATTATTTAACACTCCCTTGCCCGCAATCTGCTCCTTCTTGACACCGTTAAAAGCAGTCGCCTGGTCCTTGTAAGTTGAAATAATGAGATTTTCATCCTCAGTTGTATAGATATCCTTGGCTTTTCCCGAATAGATCAATTGTTTTGACATTTTAAAGTTCGCCTTTCGTTTTACTTGAGCACATTCTACCACAAAAGCATGAAAAATTCAAGATTTTTACGAATAAATAACGTTTTTCTAGTTTGAGCGTAAAGAAAAACTGCAAGATGAACTCTTCTTACAGTTTTAAAATCATTTATCCTCTGAAAAACACGAATATTACCCTTTATTCAAAAATTGATCCCAAAAATAACGGAGATAGCTTTTCTTTCCCGTGATCATCTGCAGGCGGCCTTCTAAACCATAGCGAAGTTTTTCAGCCTGCTCAGAAGTCAGATGGGTCTCCGCCTCAATTTTAAAGAAATTTCCTTGTTCAGTTTTTGTAGCTGTCGCATCAATACTTGTAATCGTGGAATCCAGGAAAATTTGATTCTTCGCATCATTAGTCGTAGTATAACGGACAGAGTCCCCAATCTTGACTCTAGCAACATCTTTTGAACTGAGATAGGCTGTGAGTTTGGTTTTTCCTTCTTTTTCCAAGGATGGGTAGAGTTGGGCTAGCAGGGTTCCTTCTGCGACCATCGTAGATTCACTAGTCTCAGGATTGAGGTGAAGCACCCCATCCTCACTTGCTGTAATCTTCCCCTTATCGAGGAGACCTCCCTGGACTTTCTTACCCGACTCTGCTTCTAAAATTTTCTGATCCAAAAGAGTTAATTCCTGACCGACTTTGACTAAGTGCTGAGATTTGAGTGATTCCAGTTGACTATCCAGTCCCGTTGCGTGGGCCTGTTGAGCTCCAGAACCCGCATACTGTACACGATACGTAGCTAGACTAGACTCTAGCTGGGCAATTTGTGCATCCACCTGTGCAATAACTTGCGATTTAGCTTGCGGATCTTCTCCAGCTTGGTTTTTATAGGTCTGATAAAAAGAGTAGGCTGGATTCTGACTATCCAGTTGATCTCCCTTTTCAATCGCTGACTTTGCTGTTTTGTAGTCTCGAATTTTATCCTCTGTTTGGCTGATAAGATTGCCAATCTCGGCCTGGCTCTGACTTGCTGCCGCATTCTGCGAGGAGATGCTGGCATTTTGCTGAGAAACATTATTCCTAAGACTACTAGCTTGGCTGAGATAGTCTCGAAACATCTCCTGATAACCAAACTTATCCGCCTCTGGAAATTGATCACTCCCCTCTTTCAAACTGGATTGCAAATATCCCAACTGCTTTTTTTGATCCTTTAGCATCTCCAATTGACTGGCATATGCCTCTACCTGGACAGCCTCCGCCCCTTGCTGGTACTGAACGAGCAGATCTCCTTGCTTGACCAACTTGTTTTCTTCCAGATAGTTCCCCACAATGCGTTGATTACTAGTCGACTGGATGTTGGCAATAATCCGACTAGGTTCGACAGTCGCTCTGGTAGACAAACTAATCTCTTTCTCTGCAAAAACTGCAAATCCTAGTAAAAACACGAACAGAAGTGACATAGGTAAAATCACCCGACTGGAAAAATTATGGTAACGACGATTATAAAACTCCGCACTTTCTAAAAATTCTGGTTTCATCCTCTCCTCTTTCTAGCTATTCACCAAATGAGCGTAAAAGCCATCCTGTGCAAGCAAGCCTGCATGGGTGCCCTCTTCGACAATCTTGCCCTGATCCAAAACAACAACCTTTTCTGTCCGCTCAGCGATGGTCAAGCGGTGGGCGATGAAAATCAAGGTCTTATCTAAAGCCATGAGATTATCCACGATCCGCTTCTCTGTCAAAATATCCAAACTGCTAGTCGCCTCGTCCAATATCAAAACAGGCGTATCTGTCAAGAGAGCACGCGCCAGAGCGATTCGCTGACGTTGCCCACCAGAAATTCCAGCCCCATCCGAAGTTAATTCTGTCTGATAATTCAGTGGCATGCGCTCAATATCCTCCCGAATCTCTGCCAACTCGACTGCTCGTAAGATATCTTTCTGAGTTGTCCCCTCCTTGGCTCCAAGGAGAAGATTCTCCAAAATCGTTCCGTTAAAGACATAGGGCTGTTGAGGCAAATAGTTGATATACTGGCGCAGGGCCTTTTTGTCAATCTGATTAAGATTGACACCACCCAGACTAATCTCTCCCTGACTTGGGTCGTAAAAATTAACCATCATTTTGGCTAAGGTGGTCTTACCCGAACCTGAAATCCCCACAAAAGCTATCTTAGACCCTTGTGGAATGGTCAAATTGATATCCGACAAGACATCTCGACCATAGCCATACTTATAGTGAACCTGCTTAAAGGTCATATCTCCCTTCATCAAACTCAAATCTTCTACCGTTTTCTTCTCCTCAAACTCCGAAGC
Source organism: Streptococcus oralis (assembly GCF_003942875.1). Taxonomy (GTDB): domain Bacteria; phylum Bacillota; class Bacilli; order Lactobacillales; family Streptococcaceae; genus Streptococcus; species Streptococcus oralis_BX. The sequence continues at coordinate 111,121 of NZ_RMVK01000007.1, forward strand.
TACCAGATAAACCTCATTTAAGCGATTATTGGCGACCTGCGCTGTCTGAAGCTTGGTTTGCAGGTTGATGATATTTTCCAAAGGATTGGTAAAATAAACAAGCAAAGTATTATAGGTAATCAGCTGGCCCAAACTCATTTTCCCATCCATGACCAGAATAGCTCCCAGCCAGAGAACAGCAACATTGAGCAGGAGCTGGGCAACTTTTTTCAGTGCTTTTTGCTGGCTTTCTGCCCGGCTATAGGTAAAAGATTTTTTCAGATAAGTTACAAATTCCTTATCAATCTTTTGATAGCGCGAACTCTCACTGGTCAACGACTTAATGGTCTCAATACCGTTGATGTCCTCGATGATAGAAGAAGACAGAACCGCATTGGCTTCCATGGTATCCCGATTCATCTTTTCAAAAGGCTTCATAAAGGCAAAGATAATCACTGTATAGATGGGAAGCGCAAGTAGACTAATGAAAAAGAGCGTCATATTTTGTGAAAACAAGACCAGCGAGATAATCAAAATCGTCGACACATCTAGGAAAATCGAAAGAATGGTCGAAGCTAGCGCGTCAATGATACTGTTAGCATCTGTAAAACGAGACACGATTTCCCCTGTCCTGCGTGTCGCAAAAAAGGACATCGGCAGGTGAAAAACATGCTTGATGTAGGACAAAATCACATCAATTGAGAGACGTTGCCCAAGGATTAGTAGGAGATATTCCTGCGCGTAGGACAAAATCTGCTGGAGGATATAGACGATGACCAACCCAATAGAGATGATGCCCAGCGTCGAGCGCATCTGGTCTGGCACGTAACTATCAATGATGGACTGAAGATAGTAGGAGCCCACGATATTGATCAAGGTTACCAAGAGTGTCGCTAGGACGATATTGGTAATTAAGCCACGCTGTTTGAATAAAATCGGCAAGAAGGATAGGAGACCCTGTTTCTTCTCCTTATGAGGTTTATAGCCCGGAGATGGCGCCATAAAAATACTGACCCCTGTCCACTCTTGCGCAAAACGCTCACGGGAAATCTTGGTCAGCTTGACACCAGGATCCGGATCAGCGATATGAATGTGCTTTTTATCCTGACCTATCACCACATAGTAGTGGAGCAACTTTCCTTCCTTGAGCACATGAGCCACAAAAGGAAAGGTCAAATCTGGCAGATCAAAGAGCGTCATATCCGCCTTGATAGCCCGCGTCTCAAACCCAATCTCCTCTGCCACCTTTACAAGCCCCAAAGCCGTCGTCCCATCCATGGTCGTCTTGGCTAACTCTCTTAGATAAGCCAAGGAGTAATAACTACCATAGTAACCAAAGACCATAGCCAAGGAAGCCACGCCACAATCCATCTGATCCACTTGGGGACGATAGTGCCTTTTCCCAAATTTCATATCCATCTCCTTTTTTCTAACAATCTCTTTAAAAATTTGTAAGATTATTTTAACCAAATAAGGATAAAAACAGGAAAATATTCCTAAATAAACTATTTTTGCACCTGAAACGCACTTTAAAAAGCATAAACTATCATTTAAATGTAAAAAAGCAGAACAAAAGTTCTGCCTGTTTAAAGTAACCGTTAAAAAATGAATGCCTAGAAATAAACTATTCTGAAATGATATTTCTATAAAGTAAGATAAATGTCATCAAGGATGATGGAATCCTAGGTATGTCAAAACATTCAAACCACGTAGGTAGATTTATTTTGTTTATATTAGCCACAATTCTAATCATTAGATAAGCTATAGAGCTAAACAATACAATAAACTCTGGTCAAGCTTTTTGTAGTAATTGAACAACTTTCATCTCAAACTCCGATCTGATGGTTCATCAATTTCCAATCGTACTTTCTTTTGTTTTGTACTTGTATCCTACATAAAACAGGCCAAGCAGAATTGGATAGGTTTCTGGATAAAACAAGGTGGAAAAACTCCGCCATTTACATGCACAAAATCCTTTCCATTCAGATTCATCATTTATAGTTTTGATTATTTTTCTTCGAATCCTTACAAAAAATACCAAAATAGCCTGCAGCAATCAAACCTATTAAACTCCATTGCCAATCAAAAGATACTAGCGAACCCGTACGAATTAGATGAAGCGTAAGATTAAGACCTATTCCTAACAAAGGAAGTATAGTGGCTAGCTTAGGTAACAATGTATTGAGATTTAGGTTACAATTCATAGTTAATTTCCTTCTATATTTAGATTAACGTCTACTTCCTAGATAACGCCCATACATATAAGCAGCTACTCCTAATACACCCCAAGCTATTGCTGTGGAAGTAGTGACAATGAAGCCTCCTTCAGTAAGAGCCAAATCTTCTTCTGTCATAATATCAAATTTTTTATCCATTTCTTTCATTTTTCTCTCTCCTTTTTAAATAATACTGGCTAATCCAATAGCTACTCCAACCAAAATCCCTACTATTCCTAAATTAGTTCTTATTTCATTGATAATAACTAAAAGATGACTATTCAATAGCAGTTGCCATACACTAAAAATAGTTCTCTTTAAACCTTGTCTTTAGCTAAATCCAAGTAACTCATCATCAAAATAAGGATCGGAACAACTAATTCTGTTTGGAAATATTTTTCAACATTAAAGGTGATTACATTTAAATCTCCCAATATGCAAAGCACTCCAAAAATAATTAGAACTGCTCCCATTACATTTTTTAGATTTTTCATACAAGTCTACTTTTATCCAAATTTACGTTTTAAATCTTGACCAATTAATCGACCACCAAGGAAAATTGCTACTCCTCCAGCAATCATGGCTATGGTAATTAAGCCACCTTCTGTATTCATCAATTCTTCTTCTGTCAATTCTGTCCATTTATTTAAATTCATTTTTTCTCTCCTTATTATTACATAAAATAGCCCCAAGCAATACCACCAATTAGTAAGACACCTCCTACAACTACAGCGGTAACCGACCCCCCATTCACATCCGTCAACTCTTCTTCCGTAAGAGCTACAAAGTTCTGTTCCATGTTGTCAAAATTTGTCATTTGTTTTCTCCTTATTTTTTCTATATATTTAATCTTTAACCTCTAAGCCACTTAAATAGCCAGATTGGGTAAATTACTGAAATCATTTTCTTCTCTCCTTCCTTTTCTTCTCACTTATCTATTCGAGAAGTAATTTAAAATGAACAGGTAAATTTCATTTATTTTAAATACCATTTGATCAACCATGGCAATAAGATTGGTAAATACATCGCGTAATCTCCTTCCCTTTTTCCTTACCTATTTATTCGAAAAACAATTCGAAAATAAACAATTCATTCATTTTTATTTTAAAAACCACTTAATGAACCACAGATAAAAACCAGTCACATACATAAATGTTCCTCCTTTTTCTTTCTCATCTCTTCATTCGCAATTTCTACTAAAAGTTTCTCTTTTTTCGCAAATAAAAAACAACATGACTTGCATGTTGCTTTTTCCTATTTTTTATCTTTAATAATCGCTACTACATCCGCTACACTTTGAAGTTGATCGATTTCCTCATCAGTGATTTCGATACCAAATTCATCTTCTAGTGTCAAGACAAACTCCATCAAGTCCACTGAGTCCGCATCTAGATCGTCTTTCAAACTTAAGGCTTCTGTTACGGCAAAGTCTTCTCCCTGTCTCTCTTGGATAATGTTCACGATACGGTCAAAAATTTCTTTTTCTGTCATCTTTTTTATTCTCCTGAAAATTCACGCGCAGTCTGAGCAACTACGTCTGTTTCTAGCATGGTACGAATCTGACGAATCGTACTGTACACAGCATTGGCATCACTTGAGCCATGAGTTTTTACAACTGGCGCCTTGACGCCAAACAAGACTGCTCCTCCAACATCTGAATAGTTGAGCTGTGTCTTCAACCCCTTAAGACTATCCTTAAGAAGTAGAGCACCTAGCTTCGCTCGAAGGCCACCACCCGTAATAGCATTTTTAAGTAAGCCCATGATTCCCAAAGCTGTACCTTCGATGGATTTTAGAACAGCGTTTCCCGTGAAACCATCTGTTACGACAACATCCGCAACGCCATTCATCAGATCACGCGCTTCCACGTTTCCGACAAAGTTCAAACTTTGATCAGCTACTAGCAAGTCGTATGTTTCCTTACGAAGCGGATCTCCCTTGCTGCTTTCTGTTCCATTGTTGAGCAAACCAACACGTGGTTTCGAAATCCCACGAACATTTTTCGCATAGAAGGAACCCAAAACAGCGTATTGGTGCAGATGATGGGCTGTATTTTCCGCATTGGCTCCAAGGTCTAGCATGTCAAACCCTTTTCCATTAATAGTCGGCAAGGTAGACATGAGTCCTGGACGATCGATATTTTTGATACGACCCACAATGAAGAATCCTGCAGCCAACAAGGCACCTGTGTTACCAGCAGAGAGGACAGCGTCTGCTTCTCCCTCTTTAACAGCCTTAGCTGCCAATACCATGCTGGCATTTTTCTTCTTACGGATAGCTTTTGTCGGCTCATCGTCTGAGTTAATTTTCTCATCCGTATGGATAATGCTAACACGCTCTGTCGCTGTTAGATATTGCTTTATCTTACTTTCATCTCCATAGAGTTGAATCTCAATATCTGAAAAGTCAGCTAGGGCTTGATTGACACCCTCAACGATGGCTTGAGGTGCGTAATCGCCCCCCATAGCATCTACTGCAATTTTTTTCATTTATCTTCCTCTTTTAGTAATTGTCCCCAGTCTGCTAGGGAATCAATAAATTTCTTTGATTTTAGGTGAATCCCAACATACTCTTCGTAGAGTTGATCCATAAATTGGCGTAGCTCTTGCTTGATTTCGGCCTTAAGCGAAATGGTCTCCAAGGTTTCAAAATCAATGGCTTGAAATTGATTGAGCAAATAAGGGATATTGGGATTTAGATGACAACGTCTCTCATCTTCATGATAATGCTCTGGGCAAAGGCAGGCTCCATATTTAAAAGAAAAGTCAAAGGCCTGACCCACACGATGGCAAAAGACACACTCATTAAAATTAAGGCTGATTCCAAATCGAGTCAAGATTTGAATTTCAAAAATATTGGTTAAAATCTGATAATCTATGCCTGCTTCCATCAACTCCAGAGTCTTCTTCAAGAAAGCAAACAAGGGAGCATCCTGCTGATTATCCTGCAAACTAGCATCTGCAAGGGCAGCCACATAGGTAGCATAGGCCATAACAAAGAGATCACTATTAATCTTGGGAAAGGTCATCACCTCATGGTAGTCCTCGATGTAGCTAAGGCCGTCATCATTGATTCGTAAGAGAAACCGTGCCAACACCAAGGGCTGTATAACCGGAGCTAGTTTAGATTGACCAGCGTGTTTGACGAAAAACATGCGCTTCCCAGCCTGCTCGGTAAAAATTTTGACTAGCTTGTCATCCTCACGAAAGTTACGATTGTAGAGTACGAGACCTTGACTCGTGATAGACTGAATCATGCTTCTCTCATGTACTCCTCAAGTCGTTTCATGGCCTCTCTGATCGTTTCCATGCTAGCTGCATAAGACAGGCGCACATAGCCTTCTCCGTAACGCCCAAAGGCGGCACCAGGGATAAAGGCAACGGCCTTCTTCTGGGCAAAATCTTTCAGAAAAGCAAAGGAGTCTTGATTGTAACCTGCTGGAATCTTAGCAAAGATATAGAAGGCACCGTCTGGTTTGATAATCTCAAAACCAAGAGCAGTCATCTTTCCGATGATATAATCTCGACGCTGGATGTATTCCTTCTTCATAGGCTCTGCGTCGTTTTTACCAGCGGTCAAGGCCTCCACCGCAGCATGTTGCGCCATGGTATTTGCGGCAGTAACCAAATATTGGTGACTCTTGATTAACTGAGCTGTGAAAGCTGCAGGAGCAAAGATAAAGCCTAAACGCCAACCAGTCATAGCATGCGATTTAGACAAGCCATTAATAATAATAGCCTGGTCTCTCAGCATAGTTCCCAATGATACATGATTTGCCCCTGTATAGGTCAATTCTGAGTAAACCTCATCACAGACAACAAAAATCTCATACTTGCGTAAAACGTCTGCCAAGGCTTCCAACTGCTCCCGACTATAGGTAATTCCTGTCGGATTGGCTGGATAGTTGAGAATAACTGCTTTGAGCTTGTCCCCTTGCTCCAAAATGGCCTTTTCCAACATCTCAGGAGTCAAGACAAAACCATTTTCAGTTGTATCAATCTCGACAATCTCTGCCCCAACTAGATTGACAATCGGCTCATATCCTGGATAGGCAGGAGCTGGCAAGAGCACCTTGTCCCCCTCTTCCAAAATAGCCGTCAAAGTAGCAGATAAAGCCTCTGTCGCCCCAATTGTAACTAAAATTTCATTTTCAGGATTATAATCTAGCTGGTACTTTTCTTTTACAAAGTCGCTAGCAGCCTGACGCAAGGTCAGAAAACCGCTCATCCCTGTATAGTAGGATTGATTCTGATCAATGGCTCGCTTAGCTGCTTCCTTGACATGATCTGGCGTTGTAAAATCAGGTTCCCCCAAGGTCAAACGCAAGACCCCAGGAATCTCTGAAATTGCCTGGTCAAACTGGCGAATCAAGGAAACTTGAATCTTGTCTAACTGTTTATTAAAGCGCTTGGTTAAGTCCATAGATATCCCCCTTACTTACAGAACATAGTACTATTATACTACAAAAGCTCCCTGACCGCAAAATCCATCTGAAACCCGCATTTTTCACTTTCTGTTTTACTTTTCTTCTCGACAGGACTATAATAATAAGTGCTTATTTTTGGAGGTTTATATGTCATTTTTATCAAAAAATGGAGCAGGAATCTTGGCCTGCCTTCTCATTTCTATCGTATCTTGGTTTCTGGGAGGATTTTTCCCCGTCGTGGGTGCACCTGTCTTTGCAATTTTTGCTGGAATGCTCCTCCACCCCTGGCTCTCACCCTACAAACAACTAGATGCAGGTTTGACCTTTAGTTCCAAGAAATTGCTCCAGTATGCCGTTATCTTACTCGGTTTTGGTCTCAATATCTCGCAAGTCTTCGTAGTTGGACAAACTTCACTCCCTGTTATCCTTTCCACTATTTCGATTTCCTTAATCGTTGCTTACCTCTTCCAGCGTTTCTTTGCGCTAGATACAAAACTGGCTACCTTGATTGGAGTGGGTTCTTCTATCTGCGGTGGCTCTGCCATTGCTGCGACAGCACCCGTTATCCATGCCAAGGAAAAAGAAGTTGCCCAAGCCATTTCCGTTATCTTTTTCTTCAATGTCTTAGCGGCACTCATCTTTCCAACTCTAGGAATCTGGCTTCACCTATCAAATGAAGGCTTCGCCCTCTTTGCAGGAACTGCGGTCAATGATACTTCTTCTGTAACGGCCACAGCCAGCGCATGGGACAGTCTTTATCAGACCAATACCCTTGAGTCTGCAACTATTGTTAAACTCACACGCACCCTTGCCATTATTCCTATCACGCTCTTTCTCTCCTACTGGCAAAGTCGCCAACAAAAAAATAGCCAGGGTTTCCAACTAAAAAAAGTCTTCCCACTTTTTATCCTTTACTTTATCTTGGCTTCTCTCTTAACGACTCTCCTTACCTCTCTCGGTGTGTCTAGTAGCTTCTTCACCCCTCTCAAACAACTCTCCAAATTCCTCATTATCATGGCCATGAGCGCCATCGGTCTCAAAACCAATCTCATTGGATTAATCAAATCCAGCGGCAAGTCCATTCTTCTTGGAGGCTTTTGCTGGATTGCCATCATCCTTACCAGTCTGGGCATGCAGGCATTGATTGGTATTTTCTAAGACAAAAGGTAGCCCATGGCTACCTTTTATTGTTCAAGAATTAAGCGTGTGTGTTCTCTCTTGATACAGCGATTCATCACGATGTCGTCGCATCCTCCAGCACGCAAGATTTCTTCCGCTTCTAGATTTTCTAGACCTAGTTGTGCCCAAAAAATCTTGGCATCAGCCTTGAGAAAATCACGCGCCACATCTGGTAAAAACTCGCTCCGTCGGTAAACATTGACAATATCGACAGGAAAAGGAATCTCAGCTAGGCTTGCGTAGGCCTTTTCTCCCAAGATTTCGCCACCTGCAGCCTTGGGATTAACTGGAATGATTTTATAGCCCCGAGCCTGCATTTCCTTAGTCACTCGATTGCTAGTTGTTTCTTCACGATCGGACAAGCCCACTACCGCTAACGTTTTACTGGTTGCAAGATACTGACGGATCACACCATCACTTGGATTGATAAATTCTTGGCTCATAGAAATCCTCCTTTTTTCTCAGTATAGCATATTTTGAAAAGGCTTGCAGATTTTGACTATAAAAATCTCCTAGCAAGAAAAGAAGCCTGCTAGGAGTTCTGTCTACTTCAAGTGAAAGATTAAATCTTTTTCTCAATACAAAATAGGGGAGAAAGAGGACGTTTTTCGTGAATACGGATAATAGCATCGCCCAGAAGATGAGCAATCGAAATTTGTTCAATCTTATCAATCAAACGCTCTTCTGGTAGGTAGATAGTATCCAAAACAACCAATTTCTTAATAGCTGATTTTTGGATATTGTCCATAGCTGGCCCAGAAAGAACTGGGTGCGTACAGCTTGCGTAAACTTCAACAGCACCTGCTTCAGCAAGAGCGTCCGCTGCATGACAAATAGTTCCAGCTGTATCGATCATATCGTCAATCAAGATACAAGTCTTACCTTCTACTTTACCAATGATGTTCATCACTTCACTGGTATTCATCTTGTCTACACTACGGCGTTTGTCAATAATCGCAATCGGAGTTTTCAAAAACTCTGCTAGTTTACGAGCACGAGTCACACCACCATGGTCTGGGCTGACAACCACGTAGTCAGAGCCAACCATGCCACGACGTTCAAAATAGTCCGCAATCAATGGAGCACCCATCAAGTGATCTACGGGAATATCAAAGAATCCCTGAATCTGTGCAGCGTGCAAATCAATCGTCAACAAACGATCCACACCAGCCACTTCTAGCATATTTGCCACAAGTTTTGCAGTGATTGGCTCACGCGCTCTCGCTTTTCTATCCTGACGTGCGTAACCATAGTAAGGCATGACAACGTTGACAGATTCTGCACTAGCCCGCTTCAAGGCATCTACCATGATTAAAATTTCGAGCAGATTGTCATTTACAGGTGAGCTCGTTGATTGTAGGATAAAGACGTGTTTTCCACGGATTGATTCTTCGATGTTAACTTGAATCTCTCCATCTGAAAATTGGCGAACAGTCGATTTCCCCAACTCTATCCCAATCTCTTGCGCCACACGCTCTGCCAATTCTCTATTAGAAGAAAGGGCAAACAGCTTTAAATCAGAAAAAGACATGATTTCCTCCGGTATTTATGTATCACTTGTTTTTTACACAACATTTTCCATCTACCATTGTAGCGCTTTTTCCTTTATTTTTCAATCAAAAATAAAACAAGAGCAAACATTTATACCCTTGTTTTTTGCTACTTTATATTAGCTATATTAAAATTAAAATCGCTACATTTGAAGTAGCGATCTTATGCTAGGATGAAATTTTTTCGATACAAAGTTAGTATACTTCTCTCATACTCCCTGTATCCACATCGTAAACCGCACCTGAAATAGCCACATCATCAGGAATCAGTGGAGATTCTCGAAGCAATTGCATATCCTCTCTCACACTCTCTTCAACATCCTGAAATGGTAAAAAATCTTGATCAGACACATCAACTCCGAGCTCGTGTTTCAAATGTTCATGAAAACTTTCATTTTGAAAGGTTTGAGCTCCACAGTCTGTATGGTGCAACACCACAATCTCTCTTGTCCCCATTTGTTGCTGGGAGATCACCAGAGAACGAATCATGTCCTCCGTTACTCGACCGCCAGCATTCCGCAAAATATGAGCATCCCCAAGTGCTAAACCTAAAGCTTGCGCGACGTGTAGCCGTGAGTCCATGCAGGTCACAATTGCTACTCTTGTTTTCGGCTTAAGTGGTAGATTTAATTTCCCATGAAGGGCAACGTAAGCCTGGTTGGCTTGCATAAACTGTTCAAAATACGACACGATTTCCCCCTTAAAAATTTGATAATCAAATATTTCTCCTATCTTATCATTTTTGAGAGGATTTGTCACAGATTAAGCAAAGACCATTTTCAAAACTTCCTGGATAGTCGTCACTCCTATCACCTGAATTTCTTGAGGTGGTTTAATGCCTGTCAAAGAATTTTTTGGTACATAGATTTTTGTAAATCCAAGCTTCGCAGCTTCATTGATGCGCTGCTCGATACGATTCACACGCCGAATCTCTCCAGTCAAGCCTAACTCTCCTACAAAGCATTCCTGAGGATTGGTAGGCTTGTCCTTGTAACTAGAGGCAATAGCCACTGCAACGGCTAAGTCAATGGCAGGCTCATCCAATTTCACGCCACCAGCAGATTTGAGATAGGCATCCTGATTTTGCAAGAGAAGTCCTGCACGCTTTTCCAAAACAGCCATAATCAGACTCGCACGATTAAAATCAAGTCCTGTCGTCGTGCGCTTGGCATTTCCAAACATGGTTGGTGTCACCAAAGCCTGAACCTCCGCCAAAATCGGACGGGTTCCTTCCATAGTCACCACAATTGATGAACCAGTCGCCCCATCCAAACGCTCCTCTAGGAAAACTTGACTCGGATTGAGCACCTCAACCAATCCGCCTGACTGCATCTCAAAAATCCCAATCTCATTAGTGGAGCCAAAACGGTTTTTGACTGCTCTCAAGATACGAAAGGTATGGTGACGTTCCCCTTCAAAGTAAAGCACTGTATCTACCATATGCTCCAACATACGAGGACCTGCCAAGGTTCCTTCCTTAGTCACATGTCCTACGATAAAGATAGCAATGTTATTAGTCTTCGCCAACTGCATGAGTTCAGCCGTTACCTCACGCACCTGAGACACAGACCCCTGCACCCCTGAAATCTCAGGAGACATAATCGTCTGGATAGAGTCGATGATGAGAAAATCTGGTTGGATGCGCTCCACCTCAGATCGAACACTCTGCATATTGGTCTCTGCATAGAGATAAAATTCGCTATCAATATCCCCCAAGCGCTCTGCACGGAGTTTAATCTGCTGGGCAGACTCCTCCCCACTGACGTAGAGAACCGTACCCACTTGAGACAACTGGGTTGAAACTTGTAGGAGAAGGGTTGATTTCCCGATTCCTGGATCCCCACCGATGAGTACGAGACTTCCTGGTACCACTCCACCTCCAAGTACACGATTAAATTCCTCCATCTCAGTCTTAGTTCGATTGACATTGATGGAAGTCACCTCAGCCAGTTTCATGGGCTTGGTTTTCTCACCTGTCAAGGACACACGCGCATTCTTGACCTCGGCAACCTCAACCTCTTCTACAAAAGAAGACCAAGACCCACAGTTGGGACAACGTCCTAGATACTTAGGTGAATTATATTCACAATTTTGACATACAAATGTCGCTTTTTTCTTTGCGATGATAAACCTCTTTCTATATCTCTAACTCACACTCAATCACTTGGCAAAAATCAATCTTCTCATTTGGCACAAACTGACGCATGAGCATTCGATGAGCTACCACTAGAACTGTCTGGTAGTCTCGGTACTTTATCATAGTTTCCAAAAAACGCGCCTTCATCTCTTCAGCTGTCTCATACTGAATAGGACTATTAGGAAGCAACTCCCCCTTGTTTTCTAAAAACAGAGTACGTGCTTTTTCAAAATTCTCTATGCCACTTTCGTAAACCTGCCATTCGTGTAACAAAGGCTCCACCCTCAAAGGAAGGCCAGTAGCACAAGTAAGATAAGAAGCCGTTTCTAATGCTCGCGTCACTGCAGAGGACACCAGTATATCAGCTGAGCCAAGCAAAGGATTTTGGCAAAGTTCCTGAGCTTGTCGCCTTCCTTTCTCAGACAAAGGAGCCAAATCTAATCCAAAGCCAGTGTAGGAACACTCCTCTAACTCACGGTAGTCTGGCTCTCCATGACGTACAAAGATAATCTTCATCTTAGTGCCCTGTTGATCCAAATCCACCAGTTCGCACGCCATCTGCCTCATCTCCGTCTGCGATTAAGAAAGGCGCAAAGACAGCCTGAACCACACGTTCACCTACTTCAAGAATAACCTCTTGGTCTGTAATATTCTTCATCTGCGCAAAAATATGTCCCTCATTCCCAGGATTTCCATAATAATCCCCATCAATGACCCCCACAGAGTTGATCAAGACCAAGCCCTTCTTGCGAGGGTTTGATGAACGGTCATAGAGATAGAGCACTTCTGTCGGCTGCATATAGGCCTTAACCCCTGTCGGAACCAAAACAATCTCTCCTGGCGCAATAACCGTACGTTCCGCAACCTTTAAGTCATAGCCAGCCGCATGAGCTGTCTCACGCTTAGGCAACAAATTTTCATCTGTAAAACTCGAAACCAATTCAAAACCACGAATTTTCATATTTTTCTCTTTTCTATTATCATTCATTCTAGGCTATTTTATCTTATTTATTCGAAAAAAGCACGAAAAAAGAGCACACAATTCACACTCGCTTAGGGCTGCTGGATTCCTCCCCTGACCCGCTTCACGCAGAACTGTTGCTCCACTATTTATTATACCACATTCCCCTCGGTTTTTAAAGAGAAATTATTTTTTCCGTCGATTTCGGAAAAAGTCCTGCATAATCGCTGCACAGTCATCTTCCAAAATTCCCGTTTCTACCTCTACACGATGATTGAGACGCTCATCTGTCAAAATGTCGTACAAGCTCCCAGCTGCACCAAATTTCTGGTTTTTAGCCCCGTAAACTACGTTTGGAATACGGGCAAGCCCAATCGCTCCGCTACACATGACACAGGGCTCTATGGTCACAAAAAGGGTGCAATCTAGTAAACGCCAGCTCTCCTCACCCAAGTTCGCATTCTCTATAGCCATGATTTCTGCATGCATGACCGCCCGTTGCAACTCCTCGCGCGCATTATGCCCCCTACCAATGATTTCTCCATCCTTGACAATCACACAACCAATTGGAATTTCATCGTGTTCTAAAGCAATCTCAGCCTCTCTCAAAGCCTCTCTCATGAAGCATTCTTTTTCTTCAACTGTATAATTCATCTTCTTCTCTTTTCCTACTTGTCGATTTTATTATTATATCATGATTCTCAACACAAAAAAAGCCACCCAATGGGGTGACTTAATAGGGAGATTATTATGAAAAAGAAAAGTTTAGGATATTTGTTACAACAAGTTAGGAGGTCTTCTTGTAACTGCCTATAGTATACCCAACCTGTCTTAAACTAATCTTAAAAATCTCCTATGACCAAACACTTTCTAAAATATTAGTTTGTTCACGACCAGGACCTACTGAGAAAGTTGAGATACGAACACCAACTAACTCGCTTACACGACGAACATAGTTACGCGCATTCTCAGGAAGATCTTCCAAATTACGAACCCCAGTGATGTCTTCTGACCAACCTGGCAATTCCTCGTAGATTGGTTTGCAGCGTTTCAACTGCTCAAGGCTAGCAGGATAGTAATCAATACGTTGACCATCAAGATCATAGGCCACACAGATTTTCACTGTATCCAAACCACTCAAAACATCGATAGAGTTCAATGAAAGATTGGTAATCCCAGATACACGGCGGCTGTGACGCATCACAACTGAGTCAAACCAACCCACACGACGTGGACGGCCAGTTGTTGTACCGTATTCATGACCTACTTCACGAATGCGATCTCCCACTTCATCAAACAATTCCGTTGGGAAAGGTCCGTCCCCCACACGACTCGTATAGGCTTTACACACACCTACAACCTTGTCAATCTTACTTGGACCAACACCAGACCCGATTGTCACACCACCAGCGACAGGGTTTGACGAAGTAACAAATGGATAAGTACCTTGGTCAATGTCCAACATAACACCTTGCGCACCTTCAAAAAGCACACGTTTGCCATTATCAAGCGCATCGTTCAAGATAACAGATGTATCTGTCACGTATTGCTTGATTTGTTGGCCATACTCATAGTACTCGTCAAAAATATCATCAACTGAAATAGGGGTGCTATCATATAATTTTTCAAACAGACGATTCTTTTCTGCGAGATTGCGCTCTAAACGCTCACGAAATATGTCTTTATCCAAAAGATCTGCAATACGAATTCCCACACGAGCAGCCTTGTCCATATATGCTGGACCAATTCCCTTTATTGTAGTACCAATCTTATTGTCACCCTTAGCTTCTTCTTGTAGACGGTCTAATTCAATATGATATGGCAAAATGACATGCGCACGGTCCGAAATACGCAAGTTATCTGTTGTCACCCCTTCTTCATGAAGATAAGTCAACTCTTTTATTAGAGATTTAGGATTTACAACCATCCCATTCCCGATGACAGAGATCTTTTCAGGGAAGAAAATACCTGACGGAATCAAGTGCAACTTAAATTTCTTACCGTCAATCACAATCGTGTGACCAGCATTATCACCACCTTGATAACGAGCAATTACCTCTGCATTAGCTGAAAGAAAATCTGTAATTTTTCCTTTACCTTCATCACCCCATTGGGTACCTACAACAACAACTGAAGTCATAATAAAATTCGTCTGAGCTACTAGGAGCTCGTCCTTTCTCATATACATGGCAGGAATTTCACCTGCAATTATATCTTACAATTTATTATAAGAAAAAAACACTATTTTATCAAGAAGAAACAGTAGAAAAGATTTGGGAATTCTTCCATTTCTAAATACAAAAGCCTTTGATTATAAGCTAATTCTATATTTTTTAAAATATATCTATAACTATCGTTCGTAATTATGATATAGATACTTCCTATTGGATGAGAGTTGTACCACCTTGCAATAATTTATCTAGATATAGACGATAAGCTGTTCTAAAGTGATATAGAGAAAAGTCCCTATCGCTTTTAATTTTAAATCGGATTAAATAATATAGTAAAAAACGAAGATGAAGTGATTCCCACTCTGAACAACTCTGGCCTAAAGAGGCATATTCTTGTTCAACTAGTTTCAAAAAGACAAATGCTCGGTCATAAAATTTCTGAAGCATATAAAAATTCCCTTTCTTATTAGTAACACTAGTCTAACAGAAATAAGAACTAAAAAAACTTCAAATCCTATAAAAGAAGAATTTAAAGCTAAACGAACTAAAAATAAAATAAAGAGGTAATTATAGATTTTAAAATTAAGATTTGAAATTTCAACAGTCTACTATATTAATAAATAAAAAAACGCTCAATTGAACGTTTTAATCTATACTCCGCCAGTAGGACTCGAACCTACGACATCATGATTAACAGTCATGCGCTACTACCAACTGAGCTATGGCGGATAAAAGCTAAGCGACTTCCATATCTCACAGGGGGCAACCCCCAACTACTTCCGGCGTTCTAGGGCTTAACTNCTGTGTTCGGCATGGGTACAGGTGTATCTCCTAGGCTATCGTCACTTAACTCTGAGTAATACCTACTCAAAATTGAATATCTATCAAATACCAAGAAAACCTCACACTTCGTATTCTCAGTTACTTTGGATAAGTCCTCGAGCTATTAGTATTAGTCCGCTACATGTGTCGCCACACTTCCACTTCTAACCTATCTACCTGATCATCTCTCAGGGCTCTTACTGATATAAAATCATGGGAAATCTCATC